>JBJOGT010000456.1:0-9985 GCA_046048115.1 Cyanobacteriota bacterium
GTGATCTAAAGTTTCCGCTGACATTTCCGGCCAAATCGGTAAACTGAGTACTTCCTGGGCCAATTGGTCACTGACAGGATTAGCTGGATATTGACCCCGATAAACGGGCAGCCGATCCTGGGGCACAGGATAGTAAATCATCGTGCTGATGCCCTTGGTTTGCAATTCCTTCGCTAGGACATCCCGTTTACCGTTTAAAACCCGCAGGGTGTACTGATGAAAAACATGGCCGGGGGTAATGGTCGGTATAACCAGATCAGAGACGCTCTTAAAGTGGTCGTTATAGGCTTGGGCCACCCGTCGTCGCCCTTGGTTCCAGTCCGTTAAGTGGGGGAGTTTAACGGTTAAAATAGCGGCTTGCAGGGCATCGAGCCGGGAGTTATATCCCAGCACTTCATTCTGGTATCTGAGCTTGGAACCATGAACCCGTAAGCATTTAGCCTGTTCGGCGATCGCCGGGTCGTTGGTGGTAATCAGTCCCCCATCACCGTAGGCCCCGAGGTTTTTAGTCGGGAAAAAAGAAAACGCCCCCACATGTCCCATGGTGCCCGTATATTTGCCGGTTAAGCGTTGGCGGAGGTCTGACGGGCAGGATTGGTCACAGCCTAAACAATCGCCGCTATAGGTCGCCCCGATCGCCTGGGCACAATCTTCAATAATTTTTAAGCCATAGTCGTCGGCGATCGCCTGAATTGCAGCCATAGCAGCGGGATGACCAAATAAATGCACGGGCATAATCGCTTTGGTGCGGGGGGTAATGGCGCCCCGGATGTTGGTCGGATCAAGGTTAAAACTCCCTAAATCCACATCCACAAACACCGGCTTGGCCCCTACATTGCTGATGGATTCCGCCGTGGCAAAAAACGAAAAGGGGGTGGTAATCACCTCATCCCCCGGCCCAATCCCCATGGCCCGCAGCCCAATCATCAACGCATCGGTGCCGGAATTCACCCCAATGGCATACTTCACCCCCAAGAAATCGGCGATCGCCTGTTCAAAATCCCCCACCGTTTGCCCCAAAATAAACTGTCCCGACTCTAAAACCGCATTCACGGCCTGTTGAATCTCAGCTTTAATCTGTTGATACTGGGGCTTAAGATCAAGGATAGGGATGTTCATTCCGCTGGAAAAGTAAAGGGGTTTGCCCACAGGGATATCCACTGTTTCCCAGGGGAAAACAAAGCGGAAAACACTGCTCATCAAATTCTAGGGCATCACTGACGCGGTGCTTGTCTCTCCCTCAGGGATTACTAATAATTTTTTGCCAGATCCTCTCATACTAATTATTCGTTCAAACTGCGGGGATCTAGGGCATCCCGTAACCCATCCCCCAATAGGTTAAAAGCCAACACGGTCAAAACAATTAACAATGCCGGGGGCCACACTAACCAGGGTTGCAACACCAAAATTGAGGCATTGGTGGCGATGGAGAGTAAATTCCCCCAACTGGGATCCGGTTGTTGAATACCTAAACCAATCAAGCTCAGCACCGATTCCGCCACAATAAAGCCCGGTACAGCCAAGGTCGCCGAAATAATAATGTAACTGGCGGTTTGGGGCAAAATGTGGCGCACAATAATCCGTCCAGATCCCGCCCCCAAGGCCCTAGCCGCTTGCACATAGTCCTGTTCCTTGAGGGAAAGCACCTGCCCCCGGATCACCCGCGCCAACCCCGACCAACTGATAAAGGAGGTAATGATCACAATCAAAAAAAACCGTTGGGCACTGCTTAAGCCGGGGGGTAACACCGCCGCTAGGGCCACCAGGAGATAAATGCCGGGAATGGTCATCAATACTTCCACTAAACGCATTAACAGGGCATCAATCCAACCACCAAAATAACCCGCTATGCCCCCCACTAACATTCCCAGGGGGAAGGAAATCATAATGCCGACTAAGCCGATAAATAAACTAATGCGTCCGCCGAATAACAAGCGGCTAAATTGATCCCGCCCCTGCTCATCGGTTCCCAGGAGATTAATTTTTGCTGGCCCCACCGTGCCGAATAAATGGCGATCGCCACTGATGCCAGGGAAAATTTCCACCAGTTCAAAGGAGGGCGGCAGGGGTAACAGAATTTGACCGAATTGATAGGGATCACCTTTAACAAATAAGCGCACCGGGGAAGGCTGGCTAAAATCCACTTCTAAAGGCCGTTGCCCCGTTTCAATATCCGTGGGTAATTGCCGGGTGGGATAAACCGTGGGCCCTTGAAATGCTCCCGACGGCACACCGCGTAGCGGATCTCTGCGAGATCGCCAATAAATCCGGGTCGGCGGCAGCAGCGACCCATCTACTTGGGAGACGTAGGGATCATAGGGCGCAATAAAATCGGCTCCGATCACCATTAAATAAAATACCAACAGGATTAACGCCCCCCAGCGAGCTAACCCATTCCGCTGTAGCTTTTTCCACCAATTCATAAAATCATCGTGCGATTAAGTTTGGGACAACAAGCCTGCTCAATGTACCTTAGCGGATTCATTCCCCGATATTTGGAGAGCCTGGGGATTCGGCTGTTTATTCGTTAATATGCCCTAATATTAACCAATCTTATAAAAATATTTTACCTAGCTTTTAAGCTGCTTCTTGCCTTCTAGACTAAGCTGATTTTTATTTGTGAGGAGTTGATCCACATTTACCATTGTTTACCCATCCCTTTTAATGACCACGATAATCCTTCATCCTGCTGCGGATTATTGCAACAACATGTTCGCAATAAACGAACGGACAGTTATCACGGGTTACGAACTAAATAGGGGTGAAAAGTAAGGGTGATAAAGAGGTGTAGAGAAAAGTAAGATAGTCAAAAAAGGGCAAGACTTGAGATTTTTCTTTTTTGATAGCGATGGTCTGATTTGACCTTGCTATTAAGAACTAATGTTAGACAAGTCAGCCTCACGGTTTGCCGAGTGGGAGAGATGAGCGAATAATGGTTTGCCTTCCAAGTGTTCTGGAATGGGGGCTCCCATCAAATCCAAAATAGTCGGCGCTAAATCCAACACATGGCCATCGCTGGAGCTACTGTCTGGCTGAATATTAGAACCAGTTGCCAAGATAAAACCCTCCGCACGATGACTCCCCGCACGATAGGGGGGAAAGGGGCCAATCCGTCCATAATCAGGACTGTCTGCCACATCCGTGGCATATTTTTCCTGCCAAACCACAATCAAATCCGCATCGGGCAATTTAGGATTCCGGTCTAAGGGATCTTGACGAGGCCGGACAATGTGGTCAACTAAGGGAATATCGGTTCGGGGTTCCCGCAGCGCATAAAGTTGGGCTTCTAACTCATCACATAGGGTGTGATAATCCGCCGGATCAACGATCCCTTGGGGTTCCCGCCCCTTTAAGTTAATTCGCACGTAGCCCTCGGAAAAACTGGGCAGGGCAAAGGCTTTCATCGAGGGCCACAGGGGTTGGTACCACTGGGCCGGCATCCACGGCATTTCCCTGACTCCCTGCTTGGCTAAATCATCTCCAAACAGTAATCCCGTTGCATTGTTCTTATCCAACCAGGGACGAATCATCCGAAATAACCGCGAGGGAATTTCAGACCGCAGAAACCGCTTCACGGGATTCGGCTCAAACTGGGTTCCCCAAATGTGTCGCTCCCACCAGTTACCCTTCATGTGAGTCCAGAGGGGCGGGAGGGGATCCTCAATATTGCCGTGGCCAAGGGCCCATTTACCAGGAAAATTAAATCGGTATAAAAATTCTGGCAAAATTACAAAGGTGGGTAAATCGATTGTGGCGAATCCCATGCCATGGGCAGCAAATAAAACCACCTGCATATCTTCGGGTATAACAGCAATCATTTCGGCGATCGCCTGATCAACCGCCTGATAAATTGCTAATAGGGGATCATGATCCACTTGGGATTTTAAAGATTCATAAAGGGGGTGATCTGGTTGACTAAGCTGCCAAAAAACATGGCCTCCCCCATGGGGTTCTCCAAATACCGTTAAAAATAAATCCCATTCTTGTTGTTGTAATAAATCACAACAAATTAAAGAATGACGACGTATTCCTTCAATCAATCCTTGCTCAAGTTTTAGCGTTGAATCCAAGTCTAGGCAGGTCGCATAGTCCTTGTGCAAAGTCGGGTGTCCCCCATATTTTTCGGTAATTTTTAAATACAAATCTTCGGGTAGTGAAGCACTTGGCACCTGAGGAGAATGGGCACCCCAGCCCCCTACTTGGATGCCGGAAATTTTTGGATGAAGGCGGAGTTGAGGAACATCAAACACAGCAACATTAAATTCATCCCCCAATGCCATAAATGGGGAATATTCTTGATAATCATAGGCTTGATAAGTTTCTGTCGTATATGTCCCTTGTTTTAATCCCAGCATCCCCCAGAATCCCGTTGTCGAAGGGGAACATCCTGTCGAAAAAGTAGTCCAGGTAGTTTCAACATTAGAGTCTTTAAAATTATCTAAACGACTGTAAAAACCCGTTTTCATTAAGCGACTTAAAGTTGGCAAGTAGCCTTGATTAGTCCACCGCTCCAACAAAGAAGGTTCTAGTGAATCAAGACCAATTGCAATCACAGATTTCTTAGTACTGTTCATATATAAAAAATCCCCTACACATGTTAAATATCTGGTATTATTGGAAAATTATAATTGAATTCCAAACAAATGACGAATTTTTTAATTCTGGGGGGTTCTGGTTTTATTGGCTCTAACCTTGCCCGATTCCTAATTTCTTGTGGCTATCGTCCACGAATTTATACACGCTCTAGCTCCTCACTTGTTAATATAGCTGATATTCTTGATTCTGTGGATGTTGTCTATGGTGACTTTATGGACGATGTCATTGTTGAAAAGGCACTAGAGGATATTGATGTTGTTTTTCACCTAATTTCGACCACTTTCCCCAGTAA
Source organism: Cyanobacteriota bacterium (assembly GCA_046048115.1). GTDB lineage: Bacteria > Cyanobacteriota > Cyanobacteriia > Cyanobacteriales > Microcystaceae > Synechocystis. The sequence continues at coordinate 4,889 of JBJOGT010000456.1, forward strand.
TACCCTTGAAAGTAGTGTTTATGATGTTAACTCAAACTTAATTCCCACCATTAGATTGGTAGAACTTTGCTTACTAAAAGGGATTAAAAAAATTGTTTATGCTTCTTCCGGTGGAACAGTTTATGGCGAGCCCACTGAAATTCCCATAAGAGAAGACCACCGTTTGATGCCAAATTCAATCTATGGACAGAGCAAATTAACCATCGAAAATTATCTCAATTTTTACGCCCGCTCAACTCCGTTAGAAGTTAATATTTTAAGAATTTCTAACCCCTTTGGTCCACGCCAAAAAATATTAGGTGTTCAGGGTCTAATATCCGTCGCTATGGGATGTTGTTTTTATCATAGACCCATTAAAATTTTTGGCAAAGGCGAGGCTGTTCGAGACTATTTGTATATTGATGACGTAGTTCGTGCTTTAAAATTAGCAGCGGAACTGTCTGGTTCTTCCATTGTCAATGTTTCCTCTGGCTCTGGCTACAGTATTATCGATGTTATTCAGTTAGTTGAAGAGGTAAGCAACTACACGATTGAAAAGATATTTATTCCTTCTCGACCAGGAGATGTTAATGTTAATATTCTCGCCAATGAATTAGCTGCAGAAATATATGATTGGGTTCCCCAAGTTGATTTTAAGACAGGATTATCTCGTACATGGGAGTTTATCCTAGAGCACTCCGCTAAACAATGACACCTATGAAAGATTATTCATAACCTCAAAAGTTTTGTCCGCCCAATGTGTCCAATTCAAACGATTTTCATATTCAAGACGAGATGAAATGACTAAATCTTGATAACCTTTTGGATAAGAAAATATTTGCTGGATTAATGTAACATATTCAGCCGCTGGTGCATCAACTGAGAGCATATAGCCATTTTTCCCGGGATATATAATTTCAGGAATTCCTCCAACGGCGGTGGTAATCACTGGTATGCCATAAGCATTGGCCTCACCAAAGACCAAAGGAGAGCAATCAGCCCTTGTTGGCGATAACAATAGATGAGATTGATTTAAAATTTCAATGTATTTGCGGAACTGGCGCTTAACATTCTTGTCAAGAAATGGAACTTTTTTTATCCTACGATTTTTGGGTAATGAGTCAGGATATTCACCAATAATTATCAACTCAGACGTCGATTCCGTCGAGCGATTCAGTAGATTTAGAATTTCCAAGACTAAGTCACCACCTTTTCTTTTCCAGTTCCCTGTAATGAACAGTAGTTTATAGGGAGGAGAGAGTAATCGGCTGAAGTCACTTTGCTTTGGGGGAACAAAATCTAAATTGGTGCCAAAAGGAATTATATGAATCTTGTCGGCACTCGCACCAAAGTCTTGTATTGCCGAATTCGCAGCCCATTGTGAAGAGTAAATAATCTTTGTTGATTTATTGATTGCACATCTCTCTTCTTCAAAAGCTTTGACGTAGTCTTGGTGCATTAATTTCTTTTTACTAAATTCCCCATAGTTTTTTTGGATTAAAGGGTGAGTGGAGTCGGATAAATACAAAATTGGCGTATTTGTTTCGATTAGACTGACTTCCGTTTTGGCAACCGGAGCAAAAATAATATCACAGGGATTATCTTTTAACTGTCTGTGAACTAAATCAATTAAGCTAGATATTTCCTCGGATGGCTGAGATGGTTGACTGACTTGATGTTGTAACTTTCGTCTTGCTTTTGTTAACCAATAGCTAACACCACTAGAAGCTGGCTTTTGAGGCTGCCCCAATGGAATTAATGTAATCGGTTTTAAACGTAAAGACTCAAACATATAGTATAGGGCACCGGAAAAAGCTGTTTTGTCATGGTAGTTTTTCAAGCTTAAAAAACCGACCCGTAATGGTTTTGTCATGATGCTAGAGTCTGATTTTGTAATACTAATAATGAGTGTTATGACTGGAGAGCTATTTGTGGCACTTAAGTATTAACTAGGATTGCTGGCATTGATGCCGATCGCCATCTAATAGAATCATTGATTCATCACAAACCCCCATGAAAGTTTTAGAAATCAACTTGGAACCGTTAGTCCCTTGCTGGCCAACCATTCAGCATTATAAATCCGAGATTGATACCGTGCCCCCCCATCACACAGAATAGTCACAATTGTGTGACCTGGACCCAGTTGTTTTGCCAAGGCATAGGCCGCCCCGACATTGATTCCCACAGACCCCCCCATAAATAGCCCATCCTTACGCAATAATTGATAGATCACCCGGAGGGCTTCGGTATCATCAACTTGCAGTGCATCATCAATGGGAACATCCTGCATGTTAGCTGTAATACGACTATTACCAATACCCTCAGTGATGGAAGAGCCGATGGGATTAATTTCCCCTGTTTTAATAAAACTGTACAAACCACTCCCCATGGGATCAGCCACGACGCATTGCACAGCTTGAGATTGATTTTTTAAATACATCGCCACGCCAGCATAGGTGCCACCGGTTCCCGTTGCCGAGACCCACGCATCAATTTTGCCGTCGGTTTGTTGCCAAATTTCCGGTCCAGTGGTGTCGAAGTGGGCTTGACGATTAGCGACATTATCAAATTGATTGGCCCAGATAGCGTTATCCATTTCTGCGGCAATCCGTCCGGAAAGCTTGACGTAATTATTCGGATCACGATAAGGCACGGCGGGAACCGTTTGGACTTCAGCCCCTAACGTACGTAACAGGTTGATTTTTTCCTGGGATTGGGTGTCCGGGATAACAATCAAGCATTTATAACCCTTGGCATTGCAGATGTGTGCCAACCCAATGCCTGTATTGCCAGCAGTGCCTTCGACGACGGTGCCGCCGGGTTTAAGTTTGCCGTCCTTTTCGGCGGTTTCAATAATCCCTAACGCAGCTCTATCTTTCACTGACCCGCCGGGGTTTAAAAATTCAGCTTTGCCTAAAATTTCACAGCCTGTTGCATCGCTAAAACTATTGAGTCGAATTAGAGGGGTGTTGCCTATGCAGCCGACAAAACCGTGTTTGATATCCATACTGAATCCGAAATAATGCGTTCAATCTGCCGTCAAAGGGTCAAGTCTTTATCCTAACCCAGTAGGGGAAAACGATAAGCGTAACCAAGGGATGGGATTCAGGGCGATCGCATACCGGACAGGGTAAAAATATAGGAGTCTAATACGGTCGTGCGCTACAAAAGTGTGGGATAGATGGCAAAATCATGCCAAGTCCATGGTTGTGAAGTTTACTGTACTCATTTAACGGCGGCATTACAAGTACAAATACGAGCCCAAATCCAGTTGAAATACCTGACTACTAAAGGGGCAGTTACGCTCGTTTGCATCTAGAGCTTACCAAACTTGTGCTGACAACGGTGCCATCCCCAGCAATTCTCATTTTGACTCCAAGCCTGATTTTTAAGGTCTGGTCTCAACGAAGGAATGAGGTTTTCCGAGACTGTTATTGCAACCATTCTCAATAAAATTAGCTCAAAATCCCATAATGAGAATTGCTGCCTAATCAAACGACACCCTTAGATTCTCTATCCCACACTTGTCTGTTTCACTCCCCCCTTGCACGGGCATTAACCATAATGAGAATTGCTGAATTTTTATGAGAAGTATCAAGACCTGATCAAATATGCTGGATGAATTGCCCAAATTTAATCGGCAAGTACCGTAACGAATTGTAAAAAAGGAATTAATAGTGTAGATTATTGCTCAGCCAACACCAAATTTCCGAAAAAATATCGTTGACAAACCAGTCCTTATGTTAATTTTCCTTGATCGTCCCTATGCTTAATTATCATCCATCTCCATCGTCATTCTTTATGAAGAACCCCCGTGTCAATATCCTGGGAACTGAAATTGACAACATTACTCTTTCGGACTTACTGGAAAATTTAGGGAAAACCGGTGGATTGGTGGTAACCCCCAATGTAGATCACTTGATCAAACTCAGAAAGGATAAAGAATTTCAACAGGTTTATGCCAACGCAGACTACCGCATCTGTGATAGTAAAGTTGTACAGATTGCATCCTATTTTTTAGGGCAACCTATCCAAGAAAAAATCTCAGGTTCTGATTTTTTTCCCGCTTTTTATCAAACCTATGCCAGGAATCCCGAAATTAGAATTTTTTTGTTAGGTGCTCAACCGGGTGTTGCCAAAATCGCTCAACAAAAAATTAATGATAAAGTTGGTCGTCAAATTATTGTGGATGCCTACTCGCCTCACTTTGGTTTTGAAAAGGATGAAGTCGAATGTCAAAAAATTGTTGATTTAATTAAACAATCGGGGGCCACGGTACTGGCGGTGGGATTGGGAGCGCCGAAACAGGAAAAATGGCTTGCTTGCTATCGTGATAAATTGCCGTTGATTAAAATTTTTATGGCGATTGGAGGAACCATTGACTTTGAGGCTGGTCATATCCGGCGATCGCCGAAATGGATGAGTGAAATGGGGCTGGAATGGTTGTTTCGTCTGAGCTTAGAACCCAAACGATTGTGGCGGCGCTATTTGATTGAGAGTTTGCCCTTTTTCTGGTTAGTGCTGAAGCAAAAGTTTTCGCTATAGGGCTTGCCAATAATCATTAATCAGTAGCAGATTTCCGCAGTCTTTTCTGTTCGTACATGGTGGTATCTGCTATTTTGACTGCATGACTTAACCCCGTTGACGGCGATCGCTCTGCAATGCCAATCGACGCCCCGATGCCAGCCGTTTGCAATACTTCAGCCAGCCGTTCCCGCATCAAGTCCGCTTGACTCAGGTGGCATTCAATGCAGAGGACTATAAATTCATCCCCCCCAATACGGGCACAAATATCCTGTTGACGACAGGTTTGCTTGATTAGCCGTGCCGCCCGCTTCAGAAGTTCATCCCCTGCATCATGGCCCTGTTGATCATTGACGAGTTTTAGGTCATCTAAATCAATCATCATCACACTGGCCGGAAAGCCAAATTGTTGACAGCGAGCTTCTTCACTGTTAAGTAATTGTTCCCAGCCCCGGCGATTGTATAGTCCCGTTAGGACATCCCGTTCGCTTAAAAATTTGTGGTGTTCCTCCCGTCGGCTGGCAGCTTCTGCCTTTAAGAAAAAGTCTAAGGTTGTGCTCAGTAATTTGCCCAATAGCTGAACTAGGGGTAATT
>JBJOGT010000457.1:0-7014 GCA_046048115.1 Cyanobacteriota bacterium
AAGGCGATCGGCGGGGCCTTTGTCCGTTGGGAAAGTGAAATGGCCTGGGACAAAGAAGATGAAAACCACCAAGGCACCACGGTTTTTGCCCTGATTCCGGACGACAATAATCCCCAGCAAGGAATGTTATTGCGGGAACGGGGCTACGCCGAAATTGTGCCGATCGCCGGACGTTACCACATCGACGAAGAAGACGCTTTAGTGCTTGTCACCGACTACGAAACCATGACCACCATCGAACGGTTTTGGTTTGCCAATCCCAATATGCGCCTGAGGACCAGTACGGTACAACGATTTGGGGGATTCAACACCGCCACCTACTGCACCGAGATGCGCGTCCAAGATAGGGACGAAACTGCGGTTAGCGCCGCCCCGGCCTACGAACAATTCTGCGGTTGGTAAGAGCCAAAACCACACAAGACTTTAACAATTGTAAGAATTTGTAATATTTGCCAACGTTAAGGTCGCTTCCCCCTTATGATTTAGGATAACTAAATATCAAGCTTTTCTAAGATTCTGGAGGTTTAAACTTGGCTATTCCCCTATTAAATTACGGCCCCAAAAGTCTGAATGTGCGGGTCGAAGGTTACGAAGTGGGTACCGATGAGAAACCCGTTGTCTTTACCACGGAAAATATTCTCTCTAGCACCGACATGGACACCCTGATCGAGGCTGCCTATCGTCAAATTTTCTTCCATGCTTTTAAATGGGACCGAGAAAAAATTCTTGAATCCCAACTGCGCAACGGCCAAATTACCGTGCGGGACTTTATCCGGGGTCTGCTGCTCTCCAACACGTTCCGCAGTAGTTTTTATGAAAAAAACAGTAACTATCGCTTCGTTGAGCACTGTGTCCAAAAGATTTTAGGGCGTGATGTTTACAGCGAACGGGAAAAAATCGCATGGTCGATCGTTGTTGCCACCAAAGGCTATCAAGGATTGATCGACGACTTGCTCAATAGCGACGAGTACCTAAGCAATTTTGGTTACGACACGGTTCCCTACCAACGTCGTCGGAATCTGCCCGGTCGTGAAGCAGGGGAATTGCCCTTTAACATCAAATCCCCCCGCTACGATGCTTACCACCGTCGCCAGTTGGGCTTCCCCCAAATTGTTTGGCAAAACGAGGTTCGCCGTTTTGTGCCCCAGGAGAAAAAAATCACTGCGGGCAATCCCATGGGCTTTTTAGCAATGGCTCGCAGCATCAATCCTGCGGCCAATGCCATGCCCAAGGTGTCTGCCCAAAATATCAACATCGAAGCATCGGTGCCCCGTCGTTAAGGGTTAGGGTTCGATGCTTGAGGGACTAGGGGACTCACCAATGAGACAGTCAGGGGTTGCTGCTGTCGGGAGGGGGAGTCAGTACTAGTCCCTTGTTTTTTGCTGTAATTGCCAACATTCTGCGGCGATCGCCCAATCTTCTTCGGTGTGAATAATTAAAACCGTTACAGCGGAATTGGGGGTGGAAATAATGGCGTTCTGCGGCGATCGGGCATTTTGTTCTGAATCAAGATCAATACCCAGGAAACCAAACCCCGCGCAAACGTCCCCCCGGACTGTGGCCGCATTTTCTCCCACCCCAGCGGTAAATATCAAGGTATCGAGTCCCCCGAGGGAGGCTAACATTTGTCCCAAACAGGCCCGGAAACGATGGATGTACATATCGTAGGCTAATTGGGCTTGGGCATTGCCTTCTTCTTTTGCCTGCAAAATAGCGCGTAAGTCCGCCGATATCCCCGACACCCCCAGCAAACCCGATGCCTTATTTAGGGTTTTATTGAGCTGCTCTGGGGTTAAACCGTGGCTTTGTTGTAGATAAATCAAAATTGCCGGGTCGATGGACCCACTCCGCGCCCCCATCATTAACCCCTCTAGGGGAGTAAATCCCATGGTAGTATCAATGCTTTGTCCTTTTTGAATGGCGGTCAGAGAGGCTCCGTTACCAATGTGACAGGTAATCAGCTTCAGGGCGGCGAGGGGTTTACCTAGAATTTCCGCTGCTTTGTGGGCGCAATATTTATGGCTGGTACCGTGGAAACCATAGCGACGAATCCCCAGTGCTGTCCAGGCTTGGGGTAGGGGATATTGGGCGGCGGCGGGGGGGATGGTGCGGTGAAAGGCGGTGTCAAAGACCGCAATTTGGGGAATGTTTCCTAACAAGGCTTCGATCGCCTCAATGCCCTCTAAATGGGCCGGATTATGGGCTGGAGCCAGGGGAATCAGATCGGCGATCGCCTGTTTAACCTCGGGGGTAATGAGGGTAGCAGAATGATAATCAATGCCACCATGGACAACCCGATGCCCGACGACATCAATATCGTTTAAACTTCCCAGCAGCGGATTCTGGCCCTGCACCAGGGTCTCCAGCATTATCGCAATGCCCTGTTGGCGATCGTCTGTTGCTAATTCAATCTTCTGTTTTTCACCGTTGACTTTTACGGTCAATTCCCCTTGACCCGAATGCACTGTCCAATCAATCATTGCTTCCCACAACGGTTCGGGGGGATGGGACGGGAGATGATCCGGAGACACAGCATAGAGACAGCTTTTTTGGCTACTAGATCCCGCATTTAATATCAAAATTTTCATTTTTGACCTGATCGCTTCCTTAACATAATTAACCACTACGCTTAAATCATAAGAGCCCCTTTTTAAGAACAGGTAATCTTGACAGCCCTGCCTTCAGGATAGGAATAGAGGCTAAAAATTACCCGCCTTTCCGGCCTGACCCTAACACCGTCACAGTTTGACATTAAACTTCATGAATTTTTTTAACGCTAGGGGGTAAATTTCCCATCAAAACGTCCCGATCTGCGTAAAATGGGGACTAAAGTTTTGTCATTCCCTGACGAAATTCGCTATTCAGGAGAACTCAATAACAATGGCAACCTCTAATCAAGTTGTTAAACCCTATAACGACGATCCCTTTACCGGGCATCTTTCCACCCCCATTTCCGACTCCGCCTTTACCCGCGCCTTTATCGGTAACTTACCTGCATACCGCAAAGGGCTATCACCGATTTTAAGAGGCTTAGAGGTGGGAATGGCCCACGGTTACTTTTTAATCGGTCCCTGGACTTTACTCGGCCCCCTACGGGATTCTGATCACCAGTATCTAGGCGGATTAATTGGCGCTTTGGGATTAATCCTGGTGGCCACCGCTGCCCTCAGTAGCTATGGGTTAGTGTCGTTCCAAGGGGAACAAGGCACTGGCGACAGCTTGCAAACCGCAGACGGTTGGAGTCAATTCGCAGCCGGTTTCTTTGTTGGTGGTATGGGCGGCGCTTTTGTGGCCTACTTCCTCCTCGAAAACCTCGGTGTTGTGGACGGTATTTTCCGGGGCTTGTTTAACTAAACGCCATTTTTGTCAGTTTTTTATTGCGCCCATTACTAAATTACTTAAGGAGTTTTACCAATGGATGGTGCTTACGCTGCTTCCTATTTGCCTTGGATTTTGATCCCGATGGTGGGTTGGTTATTTCCCGCTGTCACTATGGGTTTACTCTTCATTTATATTGAGAGTGAAAGTTAAGCCTTTTTGTGTTCACCGTGGAAATTTGACGAGTTTTTTCGAGAATGTCTAACGATTTTGGCTAGAGTCTGAATTTGATGGCTGGCCAAGGTTGAGTCAGGATTTTCCTCATGGTTGAGGGATTAGGCATTTTTGTCTGGGTACCCTGCCCGTGGGTGGGGTATTTTTTTATGGCCTGGGAAAATTTAATGGCAAAGCTGGGTGAGAGGGGAGTTTTTCTGTTATTTGTAGAGATTGGCTGGCTGTCCTTGGGGAGCCGACCGTTGGATGACTTAGATTGTTGGCATAAGGGGCGCTCTTGGGGCGTTAAATCTTTACAATGGGTACGATTTGGGAATTGGATTTCTATTCGCGTCCCCTGGTGGACGACCAAAATAAAAAGGTATGGGAGGTGTTGATCTGTGAGTCTCCCCAGTCGGTTCAGCAAGATCCCGCTTCTCTATTTCGCTTTAGTCAATTTTGTCCCAGCACCACCGTTAATTCCCTCTGGTTGAAAACTGCCATTGAAACGGCGATCGCCGAGTCGGGGCAAATGCCTCAAAAGATCCGGTTTTTCCGACGGCAGATGAACAATATGATTAGCAAGGCCTGCGAAGAAGCCGGTATTCTTCCGAGTCCTAGTCGTCGTACCTATGCTTTACAAGCTTGGCTTCAGGATCGTCTCAATAATTTTTATCCCCATCAATCTGGCTATGATCCTGCCCTTGCCCAATCAGCCTCAGTACAGTATCCGGCTCTGAATGCCATTGCCTTACCGGATGCGGTACGGGGGGATCAAGGCGATCGTTGGGCATTGGTAAGTTTAGCCGCCGCAGATTTCCAAGAATTACCGGAGTGGGAAATTAGTTTTGGCGAAAGTTTTCCTTTGCAAGGATGGAATTTAGAGGAATCAACTCGTATTCCTGGGTTAATTTTATTTTCTCCCCGTGCTCTACCCTTCGCGGCCTGGTTATCGGGGCTAGAGCTAGGATATTTGCAATACAACACCGATCCCCGACCGATTATCCGCTTAGAGACGGGGGGCAGTGATAGTTGGATCGTGGCCAATGTAACGGACGCCAGTAGTGAAAAGGAAGCCCAGGGGTTTGAAACAGCGAAACAAAAAGCTCACAATATCCATTTTTTAGCCATTCAAGATAGCCCTGACAGTGAAGCCTTTGCTGGATTTTGGTTATTGCAAGAAACCGAAGCAGCCTGACTCCGGGGAATGGCAAGGGAAACACCCTAATTGAGGGGAAATGATCCCATTAAATGCCACCGTCGGAAACCCAAGGGTCAAGCTTAAATTCTTCCCGCAAAAAATTAATAAAAAAGCGAATTTTAGCGGGATAAAAACGACTGCGACGATAGACTGCATAAATGGGGAAAGGGATCGGTTCGTAGTCCGGTAAAATAACTTTGAGATCCCCCCGATAAATATCTTCCCCAAACATCCACACCGGGGCGATCGCAATGCCGAGACCCGATAAAACCGCCGCCCGCACTGCAACGGAGCTATTGGTTTGACAACGTCCTTTAACACAAACCTTGATGATCCCCTTTTCACCATAGAATTGCCATTCGTTGATGGTCGATAAACAGGAATAAATAATACAATTATGTTGAGTTAATTCCTCCGGGGTCTGGGGTTCCCCAGCTTGCTCAAAATATTCAGTGGCGGCAACGGTCACACGCCGGGTTAGCCCAATACGGTCGCTGATTAAAGCATTATCCTGATGATTGCCAATGCGGATAGAAATGTCTAATCCCTCTTGCACCATATCCGCAACCTGATCAGCCATGATTAGATCAACTTTTATCTGGGGATAACGGTGGAGAAAACGCTTTAATCGGGGCACAATCTGCATTTCTCCAAAAAGAACGGAACAACCCAATCGTAAAAGTCCAGTGGCTTTTTCTTTGCCAATTAAACTGGCTTCAGCCTCGGCAACGGTTTCTAAAATTTGCTGACAGTATTGATAATAACGACGTCCTTCTTCGGTCAACTGGAGACGGGTGGTGGAGCGGGTGATTAACTGTACTCCTAGGTGTTTTTCTAGGGCCGCAATTTGTTTGCTAATGGTGGGTTGCGTTGTTTGCTGTTCCCTGGCTACGGCAGAAAAGCTGTTCATTTCGATCGCCCGAACAAAACTCTGCATACAGGCAAGACGATCCATACAGATACCTATTCCAATTTGGCATATAGCCTATTCTATTTTCCCTGGTTCTCATCAGAAAAAAAATCAGGGATGATGATTCCGTCAATGATTCCGATGTTCAGGAACTCCATGTTAAGACTTAAATCCCTTAATCCATTACTGGCTCCCCTAGCCTTGGCAAGTGTGATGACGTTAGGAGATGTCGCCTTGCACAGCTTTTTACCCCAAACTCAGAAGATGGCGATCGCCGCTCCCCCCGCCGCTGCTCAACAACAGATTGAACTAATCACCGCTAGCAAAGGAAAACCCGGTAGTGGGGATCAGTTACGACGCTTTTTTTACGGAGATTTAGAACCCCTGGGGGTTCAGCCCGGCGGAGCCGGCATGGTTGTTAACCTGTACAACAAAAAGAACGATATTACTTTTTCCTATTGTGCGACCTATGACGTCGTCGTGGCAGTGAAAAAAGGTCGTGTGACCCTGTTTCCTGCTAGCGAAGTTAAGTAGTCCTGGGGTAGTCTGTTCAACCAGTGCAATCTTGACGGGATATGATAGCTTGTAGCCTGCCGCTATCTCCAGAAAGATTGTGAATCTACAAATTGAACTGTATAAACTTCATCAAGAGTCCTTGAAGAAGACACCTCCTGAAAAAATTGCTATTTTTTCGGCTTTCATTCAAGGTTTGCGTGAAGAGTTCAGGAATCGCAGACAATTGCGGATAGGAGATTTAGCCCCAGATTTTGCGCTGACGAATACCCAGGGAGAAATGATTACCCTGTCTAAACAATTAGAACAGGGCCCCGTGTTGCTCAAGTTTTTTCGAGGTTATTGGTGTCCCTACTGTGGTTTGGAATTGCGAACCTACCAACGGATTGTCAATAAAATTAAGGCCCTAGGCGGGACGATTCTGGCGATTTCCCCCCAGACCCGGGCCGCTTCCCAGAAAACCGTTGAGCGCCATGATTTAACCTACGATCTCCTGAGCGATCAGGGCTTTCGGACAGCCGAAGATTATGGATTGGACTTTACTGTCCCTGAGGCAGTCAAACAAATTTATTTACAATCCGGCTGTGTTATTCCTGAGTACAAAGGCATTGAAGACTGGCTGTTACCGGTACCCGCGACTTTCGTGGTCGATCGCCGAGGCCACCTTGCCCTGTCCTATGTCAATGTTGATTTCCGTGTTCGCTATGAACCTGAAGATGCGATCACCATTCTACTGTCCCTGTTTGTTGCTGATTGACCTCATTGTCTTTGCTGAATTTTTTGCTCAATTTTAAGGAGTCCAACACCATGAATCTTCGGCCTTTTATCGCTTCACTATCCGCTTTCGGGCTTTCAGTGG
>JBJOGT010000458.1:0-3071 GCA_046048115.1 Cyanobacteriota bacterium
AGGCTATCGTACTAATATAAAGCCCAAAGCCTCTCTCTAACTGAATTGTAAGTCTTGGAGATGTCTCCTGTAAAAATGGGCTTTCTCAGAGTAGTAGTAGCCACAAATCCAGCTATTATCCCTGGGATTGATTGATGGGTAATTGAACAGTGAATTGACTGCCGTGATCGGGGTCACTGCTGACGCTAATTTTGCCGTGGTAATGGTGGACAATGGCGGCGGCGATCGCCAAACCGAGGCCAACCCCTTGACTGGTGGAACGGGATGGATCAGCCCGATAAAAGCGATCGAACAAATGAGGTATTTGGCTATCAGGAATGCCCGCCCCATTATCCGCAACGGTTACTTGGAGAGAGGGTTGGCGGGGACGAAGGGGAGACTGGTCTGGGGTGAGACGGGTTAAGGTCAAGGCGATTTCACCTAGATTGACAGCACTGTTGTCAGAAGGGGGGAGACCATGGTCGAGGGCGTTGGTAATTAAATTGGTGAATAACCGCGCCAATTGATCCCAAGCCCCTTGGGTGGTAAAAGCATCTTCATCTAGGGCATCAGTGGGGGTTTCAATGCGGAGGGAGAGAAAGACCCCCCGTTGTTCGGCGGTGAGGCGCTGTTCTTCAATAACTTCAATTAATAAGGCATCCAAGGGAATGGGTTGCCAAGTGCTGCCGAGGGTGCCGCTATCGGAACGGGCCAAAAACAGTAAGTCATTCACCAATTTACCCAGACGTTGGGTGAGGCGCTCAATCACTTGTAGTTGCTGCCGTTGTTGCTGGGGATCGGTGTCGGGATAATCTAAGGCTTGCTGGACGTTGGTTTGAATGACGGCGATGGGATTGCGTAATTCGTGGGAGGCATCGGCGGTAAATTGTTTGAGACTTTGGTAGGATTCCTGGATGGGTTCCATGGCTAATCCCGATAAAAACCATCCGATCGCCGCCGCACTACTGACTAAAATCGTTAATCCTAAACTGAGATCCCACACTAATTGCTGAATGGGTTTAGTCACTTCAAACCAGGGATGACTGACTCGCAGATAGCCTAACACCTGTCCATGGCGCTCAATGCGTTTAGTCACTTGCCGCAGCAGGCGATCGGTGGAAAAAGACGTTGTTTCTGGCCGAGTTTGACTGGATAGGGACAACGGCAAATTATTGCCAATGGTTGACCACAATAAACGACCCTGGGGATTAAACCATTCCAAATCAATATGGTCATCATCAACGGTTGAGCCATTATCCCGAAAACTAACATCGACATTGAGGCCAAATTCTTGATTATTTAACCCTTGGATCACCAAGGATCGATTCACCACTTCCACCACATGTTTCAGGGTGTCGTCAATGCGTTCCACTAAAGTTTGACGTACATAGAAGTACACGCCACTAGCGAACAGCAGTAGTAGAATCGCGGTGACAATGGTATACCAAAGAGCAAGACGACGACGGGTGGCTTGGAACATGGAAAGACATCAAAAAGACTCTATTAACCAGTTGTGGGCTTTTGCTTGCCGGGGACGACAAACTCATATTATTGATTTGCCATATTGCTATTTCATTGCTCTTTCTCTGCTCCGGGGGCCTAACGGGAGGGTACTGACTTGATTTTTGCTGCGGGATAATATCGACTCGGATCAAGCCAGCGTAAAATTTCTGCTTGCAGCCGCTGTAAATCCTGGGAAAGAGAGCTTTTTAGCCATTGACCCACCGCATCTAAGGGGGAAAATTCTGTCCCTGTTTCCCATTGAATTTCCTGACCCAAGGGGGTGAGATGATTGCCCGGCAAAGGACAGTATGCCACCAGATCCGCCGCTTGTTGATTGAGAATGGGGCGTAAACTCAGGGTCTGGTCAATGTCATCGTTGGAAAATTTCACTAATAAATTGCGGCGAATGCCATAGTGTCTAGCAATTAATTGATTGGTTTCTTCAGGGGAAGGGGTAAATTCAAAATTTAGATCGACTTGCCAGTTAAACTGTTTTAATTGTTTTTGCACCCCCATAAACCATTTATCCAACTGTAGTTGGGCAAATTGCTCCCCAAAGGGAATGGCCTGTTTGACTGGGTAATTGTTATAGGCAATCAAAATGTTGCCCGCCCGCTCAACGCCGTACAAGCTGCCAATGAGAAGATGTAATTTACAGCCCATGCTATGGCCCAACCCATAGACCGGCAAAAATCCGCCAGGAATCTCATGGTTTTTCTGCAACCGCTCAATAATATTTTCAAAGCGATTCAACACACTCCGGGCGATCGCCGTATGGTCAAAGGTATTTAAAAAAGGGGTCGCCACCACCAGATATCCCGCTTTGCCCAATTCCGTTAGTAACCAGCGATAGGCCACATTGGGGGCAGTGCCCACAAAGGCCCCACCCAGGAAATGCACCACGGCGATCGGTTGGGGGGGAACCAAAACCCAACTACCAGACATTTCGCGCCATTCCATCCCTGCATTCCGCTCCCAAGTAAATTAATTAATAACTGTAAAGTTGACGGTTTTATTGTAAAGGGATTTCATCAAGGGATGGGTCGGGGAACTGACTTGGCAAAATCGACCCCAGCCGCTAGGGTGAGTTAAAATTGTGCGGTGATTGTGAGGAATGTCCATAATGAAACCTGTTTCTGATTTCTGGTGTTCTCGGCCAAGGCGCCTAACCGTTGGGTTAAAGCTGTTAGCTAACGCTAGTCTTTGGAGTCTTGTTTTTTGTCTTTTCAGTGGTCTATCCGCCCAAGCCTTAGAACTCCGGGTGGCCATCCGCAAAGGGGTTGCCAACGTTAAAGTAGGCAGTTCAACGCCTGCGGTGGTGAAAAATAGCGGTGGTAAAACCATTGGCACCTTAGATTCCCTCGTTCCCCAGACAGCAACGGCAGCGGGACGGGGAATTAATTTAGGCAATATCCAAGCCTCCCAAATAACCATTGAGCCCAGTGGTGATGGCCGCATTTGGATCGGCGATCGCTGGTATCGGGGGGAAGTGCGGTTAATGCGCCAGGGGAATGGGGTAACGGCGGTTAACCTCGTTGATTTAGAAGAATATTTATATAGCGTGGTGGGGTCTGAATCTATTCCTACTT
>JBJOGT010000459.1:0-3635 GCA_046048115.1 Cyanobacteriota bacterium
CGGGGACTCCGGCGCTTGCATGATATTGCTTCTACTTGGAAATTACTATGCCCACTGCCCCCTCTTGCTCCGTCTTTTGCTACTTGTGGGTAAAGCATAGATCCAAGGCCCATGGCTTGGAAAAAGTAAAATCCCATTGTCTGATTGTTCCGCATCTGCCAAGCTTTGCTAGCGTTAAGAAAATCAAGTTTAGGAAATGTCTGTGATTAAGTCGATTCCCGTTCCCAAGACGTTATCCGATGTCCGTGCTGGTCAATCTTTCCCACTGGGAGCAACGGTTTATCCTGATGGGGTCAATTTTTGCCTATTTTCCAAGCATGGGGAAGATGTGGAGTTGCTGTTATTTGATCGCCCCAACGATCCAGCACCGGCCCGGATTATCCCCTTAGACCGTCAACGGAATCGTACCTTTTATTACTGGCATGTGTTTGTGGAGAACCTAAAAGCGGGTCAGGTCTATGCCTATCGGGTGTATGGCCCCTACGCCCCGGAACAGGGCCACCGCTTTGATGGCAGCAAAGTTTTATTAGACCCCTACGCCAAGGCGATCGCCGGCCAAGAAATCTATGACCGCCAAGCGGCGATGGCACCGGGGGATAATTGTGCCAAAGCCCTGCGGAGTGTGGTGATGGATCCCCAAGTCTACGACTGGGAAGACGACCAAGCCCCCCGTACTCCCTATGCCGCCAGTGTTATTTATGAATTACACGTCGAAGGCTTTACCCGCAATCCCAATTCCGGTTTAAGTACCGAAAAGTTGGGCACCTATGCGGGGTTAATTGAAAAAATCCCCTACCTCAAAGAATTGGGCATTACCGCCGTTGAACTGTTGCCCGTCCATTATTTCGACCCGGAAGATGCCCGACCAGGGTTAACCAATTATTGGGGTTATAGCACCATTGGCTTTTTTGCCCCCCACCAAGCCTACAGTTCCACCACCGATCCCGTGGGGGCGGTCAATGAATTTCGGGATATGGTCAAAGCGCTGCACAAAGAAGGCATTGAAGTTATTTTAGACGTGGTGTTTAACCATACGGCGGAAGGCAACGAAAAAGGACCGACCCTTTCTTTCCGGGGCATCGATAACGACACCTATTACATCCTCGAAGACGATAAAACCTTTTATAGCAATTACAGTGGTTGCGGCAACAGTGTTAAAGCCAATCATCCTGTGGTGGGCGGTTTGATTTTAGATTCCCTCCGCTATTGGGTATCGGAAATGCACGTCGATGGTTTCCGCTTTGATCTCGCCTCTGTCCTCGTCCGCGACACCAAAGGCATTCCTCTCCATGGCAGTGATATCGCCACCGCTAATATTATTTGGGCGATCGAATCTGACCCCATTTTGGCCGGAACTAAGTTAATTGCTGAAGCCTGGGATGCAGCGGGGCTTTACAGCGTTGGTAAATTTGTGGAATTAGCCGATTGGTTTGCGGAATGGAATGGCCCTTTCCGGGACGATGTGCGCCGTTTTGTTAAAGGGGACAATGGCACGGTGCATTTGTTGGCCAATCGTTTACTGGGCAGTCCCGATATTTACCAGCGCAATGATACGGACATTAACCGTAGCATTAATTTTGTCACCTGCCATGACGGTTTTACCCTCAATGATTTGGTTTCCTACGACCACAAACACAATGAAGCCAACGGTGAAAATAGCCTGGATGGTGCCAACGATAATTTCAGTTGGAATTGTGGGGTTGAAGGGGAAACCCACGATCCCCAAATTAATAAACTCCGTTTGCGGCAAATTAAAAACTTTTTGACTATCCTTTTCTTTTCCCAAGGAACGCCGATGATGTTAATGGGGGATCCGGTGCGCCGCTCCCAGAAAGGGAACAATAATGCCTATTGCCAAAATAATGAACTGAGTTGGTTTGATTGGACGGGGGAAGACAGCCATCGGGATGAAACCCACTTTTTGCGTGGTGTTATTGCTCTTACCCAATCCTTAGCGTTATTTCAAGAAGAACGCCTATTGCCGGTTTTACAATTTCAATTACCCCGCTTAAAGGTCAACAGTGATCCCCTCTCAAATCACCAAAATGGCGATGACGATGCCGCGCCGCCGCCCCTGCCTCCTGTGGATGAAGTGATATTAAAACAGTTTTACCTCAAAGCCACCCAACAATTGCCGGGGCCCTGTGTGGCCTGGCATGGGGTTAAGTTATCCCAACCCGATTGGTCCTATACGTCCCATTCATTGGCAATGACCCTTTATCATCCAGCGGCGGGGGAAATTCTCCATTTCATTTTTAATTCGTTTTGGGAATCCTTACCCTTTGAACTGCCCCCCTTGAATCACAGTCTGACTTGGCATCGGATAGTGGATACCTACTTACCGACACCGGAGGATTTTTGTGAAGTTAATAGTGCCCCCGCCATTAAAGATAGTCATTACTATGTCCAACCCCGATCAACGGTGGTGCTGATGGCAAAGTGACGCCTGCTAGGGGATGATTAAAAACACAACCCTATTGCTGCTCTGCTAAGCGCGATTATGCTGCCGATTCGTGATTCTGTCCGTCAAACCCCTGGCTATGTACCGGGGGAACAGCCCCAAACCACTGATTTTATTAAGCTCAATACTAATGAATGCCCCTATCCGCCCCCGGCCCGGATTTTTGAAGGTCTTACAACGGAGTTAGAAAAAGTCAGGCTTTACCCCGATCCGGTTTCGACCCAACTTCGTAAGGCGGCGGCGGCGGTGTTTGACGTGGAAGTGGATCAAATCTTGGCGGGCAATGGTTCGGACGATATTCTCAATATTGCCCTGCGGACGTTTGTCAATCCGGGGGAAACGGTGGCGTTTTTGGATTTGACCTATTCGTTGTATGAAACGATCGCCGCTGTCCATGGGGCGGTTATTCAGAAAATCCCGACGGATGATCAGTTTGAGTTAACGGGTCCGGTGGTGTGTCCCGAAGCAAAATTAATTTTTCTGGCTTCCCCCAATCCCCCCAAGGGCAAGGAATTGAATCGAGACTTTTTATGGCAAACCTGTGAGCAGGCCCAAGGTATTGTGGTTATTGATGAGGCCTATGGGGATTTTTCTGATCAGGATCATTGGCAGTTTTTACAGGAATTTGACAACGTCATTATTTCCCGTACCCTTTCCAAAAGCTACAGTCTGGCGGGAATGCGGGTAGGGTTGGCGATCGCCGCGCCGGGGTTAATTCAGGAAATGGATAAGGTGCGGGATTCCTATAACCTGGATCGCTTGGCCCAATACCTAGGAACTGCGGCATTGCAGTCCCATGACGAGTTTTTACCCCTGTGGCAAAAGATCCGGGCGACCCGTTCCCGCTTAATTCTCGCCCTCCGGGATCTGGAGTTTGAAGTGTTTGACTCCGATGCCAATTTTGTCTTTGCCGCGCCCCAATGGTGTCCAGCGGCGGATCTCTATCAAGCCCTCAAAGCCCGTAAAATTTTAGTCCGTTATTTCAGTCAACCCCGCATTGCCAACTATCTCCGCATTACCATCGGCACCGACGGGGAAATTGATCACCTCCTGACGGCGATCGCCGACCTTAAAGCCGGTCTTAGTTAACCATGATTTCCCCAGACCTAGCCCAACGCTTGGCGATCGCCCATCAATTGGCCGACCAAGCCGGAGACATTTTACGTCAATATTT
>JBJOGT010000460.1:0-3898 GCA_046048115.1 Cyanobacteriota bacterium
GAATTAGAAGCTCTCATCCACAAACTTCTTAATGAAGGTGGACTGACAATACATTGGGGGCGCAAAATCAAAAACAAGGGCGCAAGTATTAATGCAAGTTAAACTGATGATAGCTTACCGCATCCGGACGCTATCAGTTTCTAAATACTACCTGGGCCGAAAAAGCCACCAAGTATCATCCCCATCCCCAAAAATTTTTGTTTTGGAAAAATTACAGCTTTGAACCACAATATCAAGATCAAGTACTCTATCGGTGGTTATCCGATTCCCAAGCCTGGGGCGTGAATCTATCAGACAAACTGAAAACAGGGGCTATTGATGAGGTTTTAAAACGGCTTTCGCCCACCTGGACAAGCTTGGGTTACGGCATTGAAACGAATTGGATGAGCCATCGTTTACCCCAATTGTATAAGCAACTATTACAGGAAGAATTAGAGTTGGTTTCTACCCCTGGTTCCTTGCCCAACAAACGACAGTAATTCGTGAATGCTCAACCCTAATAGGCGATCGCCGCGATAAAAAACATTGATGAGTTTAGGGCTTAACCAGTAAGCTCGATTTTTGTCGATATTTTTTCAGTGAATCAGCATATTGCCAATAGGGAAAAGCTAACATTAACAAGATCAAAGTACCACAGACTGCACTAACACCAAACAATCCGAAGTTACCCTGGGGTAATGCCAAATTAACCCCTAAACTAATGCCAAATAAAATTGATAATCCCACCAGGGAGAAAATCATGCTCTTAGAATATTTTTTCAGCAAATAGGACTTGACAACGTAACCCCCCACTCCCACCATTAACAAGCCACTAATAAAACCTAGGATTAAATCCACATCCCCTCCCATACTGACCAACCCCAAACCAATGGATAATGCCGTAATAACAGCAACGGATTGAACAAGGTAATTAACATGGAAAATACTGGCTCCCACCATGCCATACGCCCCAACAGCCCAGCCGCCCAGCAACGCTAGCCAACTTAACGGGGAAGGAGTCCAACTAACCACAAAACCCCCCAACCAACCACAAACCAATGCAATGAATAGTAAGGGGAGTAGGGATATTTGAAAAATAGACTTGGCTTCAATTTTGGCTGTTGTGATTACCAAGGGCAAAATATATACTTTTTGATTAGAATTTGCCTGGATCACTAATGAGCGATAATAATTTTTTTGAGCCATTAATTGACTAGTATCTACGGTTAATTGAATATCAATTTTATTGCCATCAAAGTGGGATGGACTTGCCGTCAACCAGCTTGGCCTTTGTTCAATGAAATTGCCCCTGGAATCTTGAAAGTCAATTTGCCCAGACAAATTTGTGTTTGGAACGGGATTAAAAATTGTCAATGTCTGGGAAAGTATTTCCCCATAATAATTTGCTTTGAAAGTAATTCTGTCAGGATTTATTTGCAAATCCGCTGACCGTTCTAGGTAAATGTCTTGAAAATTTGCCAGCGCAGTTGCCGCATTCATAAAGCGGTCCCTTGGACTAATAGCTACCATTTTTTCTAGCCATTCAATCCATTCAAGACTGACTGTTTCAGGCACTAATCCCGCCACATTAATGGAACCGTCCGATCCCTTTAGGGTAGTGGTTTTATCTGCTTTTTTCCCTAAAAGCCAATAAACAACTGTCACTCCTAAGCTATATAAATCACTTTTTTCAGTCAGCGGACGATGACGCTGTTTTTCTGGGGCAATAAATTCAGAATTACGTCCCAATTTGGCCATTGCCAGGGGCATAGGCCGATCGCCGATATGGGCATAACCAAAATCCATTAAGTAAATTTTTCCTGCTTGGTCTATCCATAAATTAGCCGGTGATAAGTTGCAATCAAAAACTGGGGAAGAACTAGATTGCAGATGGGTTAGTATTTTTAGGATTTGAAGAGTGATTTGATAAATATTTTGAAGATTGGTCTGGGGATCAACAACTAAAGGAAAAATATCACAATATTCTTGCACCAAACAAACGCTGTCAACCGTCGCAAAGCTATCTAAATAAGGCAATATTCCATCACTTTTGATGGCTTTTAGGCTCGGTAAAATTTCTGGATGATTACAAGAGGAAACGAAATTATCCTTGTTTTTGAGAAGACGATACCGACTAATAATAACTTTTTGTTGGGAAACTTGATCCGTGGCAAGATAGTAAATTGTCCGATCGCCAGTGGAGCGACTTATTTCCCGTAGGATCTGATGGGAGGGGGGCGAGAAAGTCGCGTCATCCATGGAGTTTCAACTTCACCTTGAGAACGATTGACGTTATTCTATCCCAATCAACAAAAAAATTTCGGCTTGGACAAAGTTTGGCATTGTTGATGCCGTTGCGGGGCGGGGAATCAGGGAAAAAACGGGCTGTTATCCCAAAGGCATAAAGTCAGGGGGGATTAGTCGGGAGTTGGCACTACTAGGACACAACAGGTCGCATGGTGAAACACATAATTGCTGACACTACCTAACAACAACTCGCTAAGACCCCAGCGTCCCCGATGACCCACCACGACCAAATCAACTTCCTGGTCTTTTGCCCGTTGACAGATAGTTTTTCCCGGTGTGCCAATAATTTGCTCTGCTTCACAACCGATGCCCAGATTAAGGGCGACTTGACGGCGTTTTTCTAAAATCTCTACTCCCTGTTGCTCAAATGTCTGCCATTGCTCTTGCCATGTTTCCATAGTTAACTCACTCCCTATCCCTGGATAAATTTCATCCATATTGACCGGGATGGGTAGAGGGCTGCCCTCTTCTTCAGCGGATAATACATGCAAGAGGGTTAATGGGACGTTGAATGCTTGGGCAAGGGAGATTCCTTTGGTCAAAACCGTTTCAGCCGCAGGGGATAAATCTAAAGCAACAAGAATTTTGGTAAACATAAGCAGGCCTCCAATGTTAGGCACAGTAAACCGGAAAGTAGGCTAATTTTCCCACAATTCAGTCCAGTCGGTTGCGGCAAAAACTATGGCGATCGCCCGTCCAATGCCTCGACTTGCCCCACCAATGAGAATGACTTTGCGGTCTGTCATAATCTGCCAACAGAATTGTTCTGTATAGCCTGGCAGATCAGAGTTTTCGCACTCGGAAGAAAAAAAGGTGCTCAGTAAATGTCTAAATGTCTAAACCAAGAATAGTTCAGCCATTCAAGATTTTGTTAAGGTATGTAACAGTCTTGTATTTTTTCCAGATAATACCGATGCAAACTATTCGTCTTGGCCTAAATGGTCCTACTGTTGCCCCTTTAGGACTAGGGACATGGTCTTGGGGTGACACTTTATTCTGGGATTATGGGAGAGATTTTGGAGCCCAGGAAGTAGGGGAAGCCTTTGCTGCCAGCCTTGATGCCGGGGTTTCTTTGATTGATACGGCTGAAATTTATGGCTTTGGTGAATCCGAACGCCTGATTGGTCAATTTTGCCGAAAAAATTCACAACCCGTGCAAGTTGCAACAAAATATTTTCCTTTACCCTGGCGTTGGCAACGTTCCGATATCACGAAAGCATTAACTGCCAGTCTAGAACGTTTGCAGATGTCCCAAATTTGTCTTTACCAAATTCATTGGCCCCTAGAGTTTTGGCTAAAGACACCGGATTTTATGGAAGTACTAGCGGCTGAAGTGAAACAAGGACGTATTCAAGCAGTGGGGGTAAGTAATTATTCTGCCCACCAGATGGAACAAGCCCATCAATGCTTGGCCAACCGTGGCATTCCTTTGGCGAGTAATCAGGTGCTCTATTCTCTTCTCAGCAGGGGGATTGAGCGCAATGGCATTTTAGAAAAAGCTCGGCAATTAAATGTGACCATTTTGGCTTATAGTCCCCTAGCCCAAGGAATATTGACGGGAAAATATCGTCCCGAAAATCCGATTAATCTTCGCGGTGCTCGCCGTTTAGAT
>JBJOGT010000461.1:0-2891 GCA_046048115.1 Cyanobacteriota bacterium
GGACTCTTGAGTTTATTGACTATTTCAACCGCACCATGGGTAAACCATTTCAGTGGACTTACAATGGCCAGCCTCGCACTACCTAAGCTGTTGGTCTATTTCTACAGGGCTGCACTAGTTCAGCGGTGGTAACAATCAGGGGATAATGGATAACGTAACAAACTGCGACAAGGAGTAATGGAATGGCGCGTTTAGCCCTGCTGAGTGTATCCGATAAAAGTGGCATCGTGGCATTGGCCCAGCGATTGGTGGAGGACTTTCAATTTGACTTAATCAGTAGCGGTGGCACGGCTAAAACGTTGCAGGTGGCGGGCATTCCTGTTACCAAAGTTAGCGACTACACCGGGGCACCGGAAATTTTAGGCGGACGGGTCAAAACGTTGCATCCCCGTATCCATGGCGGCATTTTAGCCCGGCGGGATCTCGCCAGCGACCAAGCAGACTTAGACGCTAATCAGATTCGCCCCTTGGACTTAGTCGTTGTCAACCTTTATCCCTTTGAGGAAACCATTGCCAAACCGGGGGTCACCGTGGCCGAAGCTGTGGAACAAATCGATATTGGTGGCCCTGCTATGATTCGGGCCACAGCCAAAAACTTTGCCCACACCACGGTACTCACCCATCCCAATCAATACGAAACTTATTTAACCGCCCTGGAGGCCGGAGACCTGTCCTTGGATTTGCGGCGTAAATTTGCTGGTGAAGCCTTTGCTTTAACCAATGCCTATGACCAGGCGATCGCCAATTATTTCAGTCAGGGGGAAAATACGGCCAACGAACGTTTCGGACTGAGCGGAATATTACGGCAATCATTACGATATGGCGAAAATCCCCATCAAAGTGCGGGTTGGTATCAAACGGAGCGGGAAGCGAAGGGCTGGGGCAAGGCTGAGAAATTACAGGGTAAGGAACTGAGCTATAACAACTTGGTGGATTTGGAAGCCGCCCGCCGTATTATCAATGAATTTGATCCATCTGAACCGGCCGTGGCCATTTTAAAACATACCAATCCCTGCGGTGTAGCCTTGGCCCCGACCTTAGCAGACGCTTACCAAAAAGCCTTTGCCGCCGACGCGACCTCTGCTTTTGGGGGAATTGTGGCCCTTAATCAACCCATTGATGCCGACACCGCCACGGCCATGACCCAAACCTTTTTGGAATGTATTGTGGCCCCCGGTTGTGATCCCTTGGCCCAGGAAATCTTAGCCAAAAAGAAGAATTTACGGGTACTAGTCTTATCCGACTTTTTAACCGGCCCCGCCCAGACTATCAAGGCGATCGCCGGGGGATTTTTAGTGCAGGCCGCCGATGATCAACGGGAAGATAGGAACAGTTGGCAGGTCGTGACAGAAAAGCACCCTGATCCTGAACAAATAGCCGAATTAACATTTGCCTGGAAGGTCTGTAAACACGTTAAGTCCAACGCCATTACCATCACTAAAAACAAAACTACCCTGGGGGTCGGTGCGGGACAAATGAATCGAGTTGGCGCGGTGGAAATTGCCCTAAAGCAAGCCGGAGAAAAAGCGGCTGGGGCCTGCTTAGCCAGTGATGCTTTCTTCCCATTTGATGATTCTGTCCGCACAGCGGCGGCGGCGGGCATTACCACCATTATTCAACCGGGAGGATCGTTGCGGGATCAAGACTCCATTGAGGCCGCCAATGAGTTGGGCTTGGTGATGATCTTTACGGGGATGCGCCATTTCCTGCATTAAAGTTCCCTGTAAACCTTCCCTGTAAACCGATAAATGTTGCAGGACGTTGCTCAAACGGGCCATGGATTAAAACCTTAAAAAACCATGCTAATGGCTGGGGTTAGGGAGGGATCAATTAGGGATCCAGACTAAAAGCTAACATTCAGCATTAGATTCTGTCCCCTGCCATGGTGGGAACGACTGTGGGATAATGGGCACCAGCCGAAACGTCTTCAACCTCACGATTTTTTAGTATTTCACTTAATTTCATTTCATTTATCGAGGAGCAAACCATGACCGCTGAAAGCATGTTAGCCAATGGAGCATTTATTTTAATGGGATTAACCCTTGTGGGCCTTGCCTGGGGATTTGTGATTATTAAACTTCAAGGTAGCGAGGAATAATCCAGCGGCGATCGCCGCTGGCACACTATTCACCCTAGCAATGCCCTGCCCCTGCAATGTCAAACGCTGTGCCGTCATGGAGATTTAAACCGGCGATCACCACCGTGGGAGCAGTTAAGCCTAAATCGTGGGGTAAACGCTGCAAAAGAAAATCTAAGTTAGTCGTCATCGTTGACGGAATGATGTTGACCTCCTCACCTCCCTAAAGGGAGGCGATTCCTAGACCTCACAATCTAGGTTTCTCCTTGACAGTATGCCCACAGGAACTACAACCCTTGGAAGAGAGGAACCAACGGTCAATCTAGACCAGATTCCTGCCATACCAGCGATACTTGTAGTCCAACTGACGAATAAACTCGCCCCATCCACTATCACTAATGGAGAGGGCGAGCTTTCTGTTTTTAACCATATTTTTGACCGACAAGGTCTCAACGGCGATGGTCTGGTTTTCACGCACCAGTTGAGTGGTCAATTTATGGAGGAAATCTTTTCGGGAGTCAGAGAGCTTGAGATGGATCTTGGCGACTTTCTTTGACGCTTTCTCCCGGTTTTTAGAGCCTTTTTGCTTACGAGCAAGGCGTTTCTGTTCTACCTACAAGCGACGATGGTATCTCCTGAAGTGCCTAGGGTTAACAACCTTGTCTCCCTTGCCTGTCGCAATTAGACTGGTCACCCCCAAGTTAATTCCGATGCTGTCGTCACTGGGCGGTAGAGGCTTGATGCTTGGGTCACCGAGGCGAATGGCAATATGCCATCTCCAGCAATTCCAAATTCAAAAATTGACGGTTCTGAA
>JBJOGT010000462.1:0-3459 GCA_046048115.1 Cyanobacteriota bacterium
TCTGTAGTGCTTGAATTTCCTTGATAAACACTATATATAGCGTAAAAAATCTTTTTGTCAAAACTCCAGTATCTTAGCTCGATCGCCAGAACTTTTCCGTGCTATCGATAATCTAAGACACCAGCCAATCCAGGCGATCGCCAAAGCGGGGAATAGATTGAATGAGCTTTTGGGTGTAGGGACTTTGGGGATTTTCAATAATTGCTTGGGCTGTGTTGATCGGTTCCGCCAGTTGACCCCGGTTCATCACCATAATGCGATCGCCCATAAATCGCACCACACTCAGATCGTGGGAAATGAAAATATAGGTCAGTTGCAGATCCCGTTGTAGTTCTTTGAGTAAATTCAACACCTGGGCCTGTACCGACACATCTAAGGCGGATACCGACTCATCACAAATGATAAAACGGGGATTGAGGGCCAACGCCCGGGCAATGCAGACCCGTTGCCGTTGCCCCCCGGACAGTTCATGGGGAAAGCGGTTAAACCAAGCCGGATCTAACCCCACCCGTTCCAAAAGTTCTGCTACCCGTTGTCGTTGTTGCTGGGCAGACTGTTGAGATTGGTGAATAATTAAGGGTTCTTGAATCGCCTTACCAATGCTTAGACGGGGATTAAGGGAATTGTAGGGATTTTGAAAAATAATTTGCATTTCCCGCCGCAACCGTCGCAGGGTCTGGGATTTGGGTGCGAGGGCTAAAATATCCTGCCCATCAAAGAGAACTTTGCCCTGACTTACGGGGGTTAAGCGCAGTAAGGCACGGGCTAGGGTCGATTTACCACAACCGGATTCCCCTACCAATCCTAGGGTTTCACCGGGATAAACCGCAAAGGAAACATCATCCACTGCCTTAAATTGACTCTGTTTGCCCCACCATCCCCCTTTGCCATAACTAACGGTTAAATTTTCCACCTGCAATAACGGCGGTTGTTGTTGTAACCGGGCCAGGCGATCGCCTTCCTGGGCGGGGGTAATCAGGTCATAACGGGGAGGCCCTTGATCCGGGTCAAGAAAATCCGCCACGGTGGGAAGCTGACTCAACTGGCGGTCTAAGCGGGGGCGACAGGCTAATAATCCTTTGGTGTAGGGATGGCGGGGTCGGTAAAGAATGTCCGCCTTTGGGCCTTGTTCGACAATTTCCCCTTGGTACATCACCGCCACCCGGTCAGCAATTTCGTTGATCACCCCTAAATCGTGGGAAATAAAAATCATGGACATTTCCTGATGTTGCTTACACAAATCCCGCAAGAGGCGCAAAATTTCTGCCTGTACCGTCACATCCAACGCCGTAGTAGGTTCGTCAGCAATTAATAGGCGGGGATTGGCCGAAATGGCCATGGCAATCATCACCCGCTGTAATTGTCCCCCGGAGAGTTGATGGGGATAGCGTTGCAAAAATTGTCGTTTCCGCCGTTGCAAAAAATCAGTGAGGGCTTGGCTAACTTGACCGTTCGGGGTTTGGGACTGGGCTAAAAATTCCGCTTCTAAAACCTCATCCCCTGGTAATACTTTAACTTCTTGCAAAAGGGCGATCGCCTGGTGCTGGGCCTGTTCCGGCGTAACGGTTTGGTGGAGACGAATGGTCTCAATGAGTTGAAAGCCGATGGTAAAAACCGGATTCAGGGAACTCATCGGCTCTTGGAAAATCATGGCGATCTTACCACCGCGATACCGCCGCCTTTCAGCTTCCGGCAAGGGGACAAGATTGACTGGATTGGCTTCAGTGTTGGGAAAAAACGTGATTTCACTGTCTGATTCCACCCAACCTGGTTTGGGCACTAACCCCATAACCCCCAAAGACGTGACGGACTTCCCCGACCCCGATTCCCCCACAATGCCGAGGATTTCCCCCCGTTGTAACTCAAAATCAATGCCTTTAACCGCTAACACCTTTTCCCTCGTGGTTGTATTGGGAAAGGCAATTTGGAGGTCACGCACAGAAAGGATCGGGTCAAGTCTGTTCATAGAAGTAGGGATTGATGGAGTAGGGCGTGGAAAAGCAACGAAAAAAGCCTCTCCATTATTTAATAATGACGAGAAGCCTAAAAATTATGCCAATAGCTAAGACAGATAGTGTAAGCTCCGACGCCATCCCAGGTCAGAGTAATAGCCATCTCCCTAGCGATTTCTTCTTCCTGTGATCGGTACAACTTCTTCGGGGTCTACCGGCACAAAATCTAAATGATTGAAGAGGGTAGTAACAAAGCTAAAGAGTAGAAAGGGCAAGGACAGTACCAGCACCAATCCCACAGTGGCTAGGGCATAAACGGGACGGGTGCTACTGACAAGGGCCAGGGCTGACGCCAAGGAGAGAAAAATAACAATGAGCCAAACAATGATTTGTCCGTAAATATCGCCAAATGCCAGCGTGCAGACCATACGGTATTTGGGTAATTCTTGTTCCATGGTTGATAAATCCTGTGATGTTATGGGGAAAAAAGGTTAACCGTTTAACCGACGAAGTTAAATAATGACCGGCAGTCAAAGCGGCAATTGGCCAAAATTTTAGAAGATATTTCTGGCAATGATGTTAATTTTTAAGACGTAACTCCAGATTGTTCCCCTTGGCAATGAACACAACGGCATTTTTATTGAAATTTTCTTGAGCTAAGACCAAGCCTCAGTGATCAATTTGACCGCTAGTCTCTAAAAGTCCCCTCCCTTGCTCAAGATCGAGGGCTAAAAAGCGATCCACCGCTTGATACATCCAGTACAAGGGCAGTTTAGGGTCGGTGCTCATTTTTTGAAATCCTAGGGCTGTTCCTAATGCTGCATAGCTGGGATGGATAATGAGGGTGTACATATCCATTAAATTGGGAAAGTCCTGTTGCATCTGCTTTAACGTGTGTTGGGCGTCCTGCAAAAATAGAACTTGGGCTGCGGTTTGGTAGGCAGATTCGATCATCCAACTACGGACAAAAACCGCTCGGCATTCTGCATCGCCGGGTTGGGCCATGGTAAAGGGATCAATCTCTGACACTTGGCTGAGGTGCAAGCCCTGGCTGGGGGGCGCAAAAAATCTGATCTCTGACTCCCGCAACGTGGGGTAAAGGGCATAGAAACCGACGGGGTTTTGATTATCCTGACGGCGCAACACCCGCATACCAGGGGCATAACCCGCCGCCCAATCCCGCAAAATGTTGGCAATACGATAAGGAATAGCGTCGGCGCTACGATTCAACCAGTTGTAATTGCTGGACAGTAGATTGGCGATCGGCACCGCATCACAGCGGGGATCAAATCCATCCGGTTCCACTCCGGCCGCCTGGGGACTGGTTTCGGTCAATAGTTCTGGTGGGGAGGAGATAGCAATTTCCGTAACATTGCCGTCAAATTGCTTGCGGATCAAATTCAGCGCCACCAATTTGTCCAGCATCATGCCAGCGGCGCGATCGCTCCCTCGGTCTTGGTTGTGATAGAACACATCCGCTGCTTCCCGACAGCTACAGTCAATCCAG
>JBJOGT010000463.1:0-6192 GCA_046048115.1 Cyanobacteriota bacterium
GTTTAGTAAAGTGGCTAACTAAAAACCACAGATCCGGGTCACTTCCCCCATTGCCCCAGTCTCGATCAGAGGAATTGCTGATAGAATTTTGCAAATCGTCGTTCGATGTTGTGATGCCCGCCGGAAAAACCCACGACAAAATTACCCTCTGGCTGATGCCGTTGATCATTGGCGGTGGTTTTGGGGTGACTCGCAGTGATCGCCTGACCTTATTGATGGCGATCGCCTTCGGATTTAGCGGTTTGATGTTTGGGCCAGATTTAGATATTTATTCCCGTCAATATCAACGTTGGGGGTGGCTGCGGTGGATGTGGTTGCCCTACCGGAAGTTAGTGCGTCATCGATCACCCTTATCCCACGGTTTTTTAATAGGGACAGTGCTGAGGTTACTCTATGTGGGGGTATTCACCGGGTCTCTGGCACTGGTCACCATGGGGATTGGGGCATTATGGCATCGCAACCAGGGAACAGGTCTCGATCCGATGGGGGCTTGGGATACCCTACTATCCTGGGGACAACGCCATCAGGGGGAACTACTGGCCAGTTTTGTCGGCCTGGAATTGGGGTCAATGAGCCATAGCCTATCTGATTGGACGGGATCTTGGTGGAAAAGACGGGCCAACAAACGGTGATTGCCTATGTTAGTATTGTCTGCTGACGGAATTCAGGAAGCTCAAAATGACGACTGCAACGAAATTGCCCTATGTTACCGATCCTGACTATTTAGCTGACATAGCAGAAAAATATGCGGAACAGTATCAAAACGCCAAACCTTTTCCCCATATTGTCATTGATGATTTTTTACCCCCTGAAATCCTTGAGACAATCCTGGGGGAATATCCCTCGCCGGATCAAATTCAATGGAAAGAATTTGGTAACAAATCCGAAAACAAATTAGCGTCCAAATCTGAATTACAAATGGGCGCAATGACACGTTTTTTGTTGTACCAACTTAATTCGGAAACATTTATCAATTTTCTCGAAAAATTAACGGGCATTGAAGGGTTAATTCCCGATCCCCATTTTATTGGGGGAGGGTTACACCAAATTAAACCCGGTGGTTTTTTGAAAATCCATGTTGATTTCAATAAGCATACCCGCTTAAAACTAGATCGAAGACTCAATCTCTTGCTCTATCTCAACAAAGATTGGCAAGAAGAATATGGAGGGCATTTGCAGCTATGGGATCGAGAAATGACTGTCTGTGAAGCAAAAATTTTGCCGATTTTTAACCGCTGTGTTATTTTCAGTACAACGGATTTCTCCTACCACGGTCACCCCGATCCCTTAACCTGTCCAGAGGATAGAACTCGCCGGTCTTTGGCACTTTACTATTACTCTAATGGTCGTCCGGCTGAGGAGGTTAAATACGGTTCCCATTCCACACTTTTCCGAGAACGTCCGGGAGAAAAGCTAGAAGAGAATAAGGGCTCCAAACGAACAGCGAAAAGCCTAATTAAACAATTGATTCCGCCGATCATCACTGATTTGATTTCTAAATCCTAGGGAAATTACTCAGCCTTACTGTGGGGGAGATAATGTTCAATAAAGTCAATCACCGTTGTTAATCCCGTTGCGGTTTTTAAATTGGTAAACACAAAGGGTTTCTCCCCCCGCATTTTCCTCGCATCCCGTTCCATAACCCCCAGGTCAGCACCGACCAGGGGGGCTAAGTCAATTTTATTAATTACCAATAAATCCGATTTGGTAATGCCGGGGCCGCCTTTGCGGGGGATTTTATCGCCAGCGGCCACGTCGATTACGTAAAGGGTTAAATCGACTAATTCTGGGCTAAAGGTGGCGGCCAGGTTATCCCCCCCACTTTCCAAAAACACCATATCTAAGGGCGTAAAGCGATTTTCTAGGTCGGCGATCGCCGCTAGATTTAGGGAGGCATCCTCCCGAATGGCGGTATGGGGACAGCCCCCGGTTTCCACCCCTAAAATGCGATCGGGAGTCAAGGCGCCCGCCCGGACTAAAAACTGGGCATCTTCTTGGGTGTAAATATCATTGGTTACCACCGCAATTTGATAACGGTGCCGGAGGGTTTTGCAGAGGGACTCTAATAAAGCGGTTTTGCCGGAACCAACCGGGCCAGCAATGCCAATGCGGACAGGAATGGGGGTCA
Organism: Cyanobacteriota bacterium; assembly: GCA_046048115.1. GTDB lineage: Bacteria > Cyanobacteriota > Cyanobacteriia > Cyanobacteriales > Microcystaceae > Synechocystis. The sequence continues at coordinate 2,129 of JBJOGT010000463.1, forward strand.
TGGTTGTTGGGGGGTTAAGCGGTGGGTGAATCATCCTCCATTATCAAAGATTGGGCCCGGTGTATGACGTTCAATAATTGACCCGTTTGTTCAGTCCCCCGCACACTAACGTCGCTATGGCAGAGAATCAGCCGTTCGGTGACCCGGGCTAAGAGATCCCGAATAATGCGCTCAAATCGGGCTTGATCCCATTGTTGTTGTTCCGCTTCTGTCCAGGGTTGGGCATAACGATGGCGTAAAAATAAGGGCGCGGCAAACAGTTGGGAGGCGCCCCCCATTTCCCAGAGACGATCGCCGGCATCGAGCCAGAAATGCCAAGGGTGCCAGGAGCGCCGGGAACGGTATTGATAAATGGTGGCCAGGGTAATGGCCGGGGGGGGCAGCAACCAAGGGGGGGTTTCCGGGCGGGGGCGGGCGGTAACGGTGCCTTGGCTCAGGAGTTGGAAAAATTGGGCCAGCATGGGCTGAAATGCTGTGATTGATCTGCCCACCAAGGTTTGTTGAACCTGCCAAAAATGTTGCAGGGTTTCTAGCAACTCCCGTAGGGATTCCAGTTCACCATAGGTAAGGGTGGATTGGGGCGGCAATTGCTCCTGAATGGCAATCATTAACATTTCCAGGGGAGGAATGGACTGGGATGCTAGGGCGGCTTTTTGCTGGTCTAACCAGTGTCGTAGTTGGTTGTAGGCGTGGCTGGCTTGGTAGCCAAAACGATCCCAGCGGGGATAGGTTTCGATGGGCAAGAGGCTCGGATTTTGGGGATTAATGGCGTAGCAAGTATCGGCCAGCAATCCCGCCCGCACGGGGTCAATGGGGGTAAATATATTGCCGTTGCGCCGTTGTTGACTGAGCATCACTAACATTTCCGCCACCTGTTCTCGCCGGGCCCAATCCCCCAGGTCATAAATCAGGGCTAAGAGGGTCAATAAACTACGAATGAGGGGGGAGCTATGGAGGGGACGTTGTTCATTGAGGGCGATCGCCCCGATGCCCGCACTACCTAAAATATCGAGAAAACTGTAACGGGCAATTTCGTCTAAACCGGGGGCAATAATGGCAATGTCATTGGCGGTAACGGCCTTGGACTGAACCGCATCAATGATATGTTCGGCAGTCTGGCGCAACAGTTGGGCCCGGGAAAAGGTTTGTAGGGCTTGAACAGTGGGGGGCAACGTTTGGGGCGATCGGGCATTGTCTAAGATTTCCAACACCGTGGCGCCTAAATCGGGGCGGATACCCGCTGGATGGTCTAATTTTTCCACTGTTCCCCAACAAGATAGCCGGGATAACGCTTCAGGATCGGCATTTAACCCCAGTCGCCCCTGGCCATCCGGATTAAACGTCATCACCGACAGATCCAACTGGGGCCGTAATTGATCAAATACATCAACGGCGATCGCCGGATAATCGTCCACATCATCGGCAAATAGGGCTCGATAGCGTTGGCGTAAATATTGTTGATAGTCGGCCTGGGGCAGCAAAGCTTGGCCGTAAACCTGAAACATTAAGCCATAGGTCAAAAAGCCCCGCTGTAAACACCACCCCTGCCAATGGCGCAAAAACGCTAAACCCTGTTCCGCACTCAACTCCCCCGGTGTAATCGTAATGTGTCCCGTAAACAAGCGATCCGTTAGCCCTTCCTCTCCTAACCCTGCTGCCCCGGCTAACTGCAATATATCCAGTAAATTTCTGACCAATCGCCCCTGCTGGGCTATGTTTAGGGTTTTGGCAACCTGGGGAAACTGTTGCTGCCACTGGGCTAATGCCAATAACTGTTCCGTTTCGGGGCGCAGTTGGGTGGGGATAAAGGCTGGGGAAAGACCTTGATTCACCAATAACGGCCAAAATAACAGCACCGCCTCCCGCATCAAGCCCAACGGGGTCTGACAGATGATGGGCGTTTGCCCCGCAATGGCCCCTTGTAATTGCAACAATAATCGGCGCCGGGTTTGGCTATTGGCTGCTAGCACTAGGGCCTGATGGTTTTGATCGGTTAACCTTTGACCGGGGTTTTGCCCCTGGTGCCAGTGCTGGAATAAGTCCACCAACCGCTGGGTTTTGCCACCGCGCGATCGCCCCTCTAGCCAGATTGCCTGTCCCAAAATATTGACTCCTGATTGCGCCCCGAATAGATCTGTTAAGATTCCTTTGATTGAGTTTAGTGGGCAAGGCTAAACCTTGTAACAGCCTATCGTCTGATCCTGAAATTATGACGGCGATCGGTACTCACCCCCCCGTTTTTTCATCTTAGTAATGTACGAATGAAGTCTAGAAATTGGTGGCAAAGTGCAACCCAGTGGCTCCAAGGCTCCTCTGATCGATCCTTAGATCAAGCTTTTCGTGCTGCTTTAATGATTAAGGATATCGAAGATCAGCATTTTCAAGGGAAAAAGGTGGGGCCGGAAAACTGTGATTATGGGGCCAGTGTTATCACCTATTTTACCAACGAAGTACAACGACATCTTCGCAAAATTGAACAACAGCTTTACCACCTCAACAATGATGATCAATTTGTCAAATTATTCGCCCTTGATCCTAGCCAAGGCTATGATCAAAAAACAGACTATATTATAGAAAAACTGCATTTTATTGACGACACATTAGCCCGTTACGATGGCGAACTTCCCCAGGTTAATCCACCTAAGCAATCCTTGGGAATCAATCTTTTAGACCCCCAACAAATTACCAAAAATAAACAACGGCGATCGCGCCAAATCCAAAAAGACAGTTTTCAATATATCCGCAAGGAAGAATCCCAGCAAAAATTAGAAAGTGCCACCCAAAAATCGGGAGTATTGCCCCGGTCTTTTCTGCGGACGGTGAACCGACTGAAGCAAGAGATGGATCCCCAGTCGGACAGCACTGAACAGAAAGTTCTCAAGCAGTATCGCAATTCCCGTTATAAAACTGCCCTATCGGTTAAATTTTTGCTGACCCTAATTATTGTGCCTCTCCTGGCGCATCAATTAACCAAAACCTTCTTCTTATTACCCTCCGTTGAAGGCTACTTTGAGCGCAATGCCGAGGTGATTTTTATTAACCAAAATATGGAAAAAGAAGCCTATGATGAACTCAATCGGTTTGAAGAGTCATTACGCTTTCGTGCCTTGTTGGGATTTAGCGACAAGTTAACGCCAGCAGAAATTGAAGAAAGATTAGCCGAAAAAGCCGTAGAAATTTCCCAGAGCTATCGTCGCGTCAGCACCAATGCGATCGCCAATATTTTTGCCGATATTTTTTCCTTAGTCTCCTTCATCATTGTGCTAGTGACCAGTCAGCGGGAGATTGAAGTATTAAAAGAATTTATCGACGAAATTGTTTATGGTTTAAGCGATTCCGCTAAGGCTTTTCTGATTATTCTCTTTACTGATATGTTTGTGGGATTTCACTCGCCCCACGGTTGGGAAGTCATTTTGGCCAGTGTTGCCCGCCATTTTGGCTTACCGGAAAACGAGGATTTTAACTTTCTGTTTATTGCGACCTTTCCCGTTATTTTAGACACCGTGTTTAAATATTGGATTTTCCGCTATTTAAACGGTATTTCACCTTCTTCCGTGGCCACCTATCGCAATATGAATGAGTAAAATCTGTTGAAGGGTAAATTAATTGAGGGTATGTTCTGTCAATTGGCGCATAAACACTGAATGAAAGCCGCGGATAATCATCACTGGTATAGTCTTTTAAAAGATTTTGAATGATTTCTTGATCGGTTCTGTTTTTTAGGGCTTAAATTAATAGCAGTTAATCACTGGAGTTTTGACAAAAAGATTTTTTACGCTATATATGGTGTTTATTGAGGAAATTCAAGCACTACAGATAGTGTATTTTCTCAAATAGTCAAAACTCCAATTAATCACCTTCTTTGACAGATGCAATAAAGTAAATTAATTCAGGAATATCTTTTTGAATAGCTTCCCAAATAATGTCACAATCAACTTCTTTACTCTCGGTTCGGTAACACTATGGGTAGCGTCATTAGTCTTGGAAAATCCCAAATATAGAGTATAAGGTCAGCTTATTCCCCTACAGGCAGTGGGGACTTTAAAAAATAGACGCTACCTGTG
>JBJOGT010000464.1:0-4219 GCA_046048115.1 Cyanobacteriota bacterium
AACCTTGGATATGGAGAGATTGGATAATTCCCGCCACATTCCGCGCCACCACATGGAGAAAATACCAATTCGTTTCCAACTTTAACGTCCGCCTTAACCTTGGCGTACAAAGCTTTAACAACGTCTCCGACCCCACCACCTCCGGCATTAAATAGCCGACAATTTCCCCCTGGGAATCTTCCAAAATCGAATAGGGCCAAGTAAAGGAAATATGGTTGAGATGGGCATTGGGATCGGTGGGAATATGCCTCACCATCACCTGCAACTTTTGAATCCGTTCATTATGGGGATCATGGTAAATTTTCGCCAAATACCCCTTTAAATCGGTACGCCAAACTTTAGCCTCGCCACTGTGGGCCAATTCTTCCGTCAGCCTGATCGGCTTGTTGTTTCTTTGACAGCGGTAGGTTTGGGTAGTAGACATGGGATGATTTCAAGCAAAAACAACTATTCTTCTATCCATAAAGCCAATAGCAAAGTCTTGTCATCGGTTGTCCGATCACTAAGTTCTTTACGCTCTAAAAATTCCTTCAAGTCTTCCTCCAGCGGATCTTCTGATTGTTGCAAATACTGCTCCAATGGTTGAAAAAAGGGAGGGAAGGGTTGCCAATTGGCATAATTGATGGCAACTTTTTCTACCCCATCGGTGGCGGCGCAAATAAATTCCGTTGGTTTAGCTAGCACCCGCATTTGCATTTCGGCTAACGCATTGGCAGAGGTAACAAAAGTCGTTTCATTAATATATTCTCCCTTATCGGGTTGAAACAATAAATGATAGGCTTCCCCCACAGGTTTAATCAAAATAAAGCCATCGCCAATTTGCATCGCCGCCAACCATTTTGAAGTGGCAATAAAGACCAGCAACGTTGTGGCAAGGTCGGGAAATTCAACTTTAGATTTTTTAGTGACAGCATGAAGTTCCTTGTTAACTTCTGTCAGCAAAAGCGGAAAGAAGCGCTCAAAAATAGCAGATAACGTTTCCTCCGAACCGTTCTCAGCAAAGGCTTTATTTTCAGTTTTTTGTTCATTAATCACCCCCTCAACTAGGTCAATAATGAATTGGATCGCCGTTTCCACCGCGACCTTTGCCCCTAAGTCGGAATGCTTAGCACTCCCCGCCCCATCAGCCACCGCTCCAATGAGAATACCCTTGCCTAGGGTTTGATAAGCGCCATAATCCTGACAGGGCAGACCTGTTTCGGTGTGAAAGCTACCGATCGCCGACTGACAAACCGTTCTCCACATTCTTAACTGTCCTCTAGGTGGTGATTTGTCCCCAATTCATCGGCGGCAAGGCGATCGCCTCTCCAACTTTGCTATTAGATACTCGTTTCATTGAACTACTCAACCACTGGAACAGATCGCGGAAATCTAACCCATTAAGCAACACGGGGGGATTGTTGGAAATTTGGCTTAATTTGGCCATGTCAGCCCCCTCTACGCCAACCGAGAAAAACAATAGACGATTCTCAGTTTCCGCTTGTTTAACTTTCTGAGCCGCATTTTGCCAGTGATCCGTGGGAGAACCGTCAGTAATTAAAAATACCCAAGGCCGATAATATTGAATGCCATGGCTTTTATAAAGCTCTTTGCGGTCTTCTACCAGATTGAGGGCCAATTCAATCGCGGCTCCCATGGGAGTCAAATCCCCAGCTTCGAGGGAGGGAGGCACAAGTTGATCAATGCCCACAAAATCTTGAACTGTTTTGACCCCTCCTTTCCCAAAAGTAACAATAGCCGTTTCAACACTGAGCATCGCCTGGGTATCCCTTAACACATCTTGCTGAAAGGTTTTGATCCCCTCATTCAAAGCCCTAATTGGTGCTCCTTGCATGGAACCCGATGTATCCAGTACGAGAACCACCGGACAGCGATTCTCTTGGTTTTCCATGAATTCAGCAATACCAATAGGCATAATCCCTAGACCTCCAAAGACATTCTTCCTAATCATAACGCCATCAATATGATGAGGATCACCGATTCTGTGCTTATTGAGCTGATCCCCTCCTCCACTGGAAAAACCGCCACAATATCAGTCAAAAAGCCAACCACCTAAAGAACAAGGCAATTGGCTTTTGTCTAATTTCATCTAAACAAGACAACGGGAAATTATTTACGCATTTTTTGGGCCCAAACTTTGGTGGGTAAACCCCAGATGTAAATAAACCCTTCGGCGGCTTTGTGGTCGAATTGATCTTCCATGCCGTAGGTGGCCAATTCCGCATCGTAGATGGAGTAATCGGATTTACGACCGACGATGTTCGCATTGCCTTTGAAGAATTTGACCCGTACCATGCCCGTTACCCGTTCTTGGGTTTTTAAAATGAAGGCATCCAGGGACTCCTTGAGGGGGCTGTACCACAAACCGCGATAGATCAATTGGCTATAGATTTCTTCAACGGTGTTTTTGTAATGGGTCACATCTGCTGTTTGGGTCAAACTTTCCAAATCCCGATGGGCGTCGATTAAGACCAATAAACCAGGGGCTTCATAAATTTCGCGGGATTTAATGCCCACCACACGGTTTTCCACCATATCTAACCGACCAACCCCATGGTTACCGGCCACCTCATTGACCCGCTCCACCAAGGTAACGGGATCGAGCATGACGCCATTGAGGCCGACGGGAATGCCCTGCTCAAAATTGATCTCAATGTATTCCGGTTCGTCCGGGGTGTCGGCGATCGCCTTGGTCATCAGGTAAATTTCTTCGGTGGGTTCCGTCATGGGGTCTTCCAACGGCCCGGCTTCGATGCTGCGTCCCAAAATATTGCGGTCGATGCTGTAGGGGGAGGATTTTTTTACCGGGGACTCAACGCCAAATTTTTCTCCGTAGGCGATCGTTTCTTCCCGACTCATTTTCCATTCCCGCGCTGGGGCCAAGACTTTGAGTTCCGGGTTTAGGGCCATAATGCTGATGTCAAACCGCACTTGGTCATTCCCTTTGCCCGTACAACCATGGGCCACGGCATCCGCGCCATATTTTTCCGCCGCTTCCACCAACATTTTGGCGATTAACGGGCGGGCCAACGCCGTGGATAACGGATAGCGATTTTCGTAGAGGGCATTGGCTTGGATGGAGCGAAAGGCATAATCCTTAACAAATTCTTCTTTGCCATCAATAACTAAGGATTCCACTGCGCCACATCGGAGCGCTTTTGCTTGAACGGGGCCTAATTCATCCCCCTGACCCAAGTCGGCTGCTAGGGTAATAACTTCCTTGACTCCCCATTCATTCATCAAATAGGGAATACAAACTGACGTATCTACTCCACCGGAATAAGCGAGAACGACTTTGTTGGCGCGACCCATAACTGCTTTTACCTGAAAATATTGATCAATGCTAGATCTTAGCAGGAATCTCCAGATTAAATTTGTCCGTGATAGACAGCAAACCTTGACATTCCTGAGTCCACAGAATCCCCCGGCGATCGCCGATTAAAACGGCTAATTTTCAGCGAAATTTTGTCAGCATCCGTAGCCATTTTTACCTAGCCCCAGATCCATTTTTCGGTACGGCTCCAAACTGATCAATCAGAATTTGCCGCAAATGATCTTTCAAGTTGCTCACGGGCACGCTTTTTTCCTGAAGTGACCCTAAACAAGCCCCCTTGCCCACCTTGCCCCCGGTGTAAATATTAGCCGCTTCCACCGTTTGCCCATCCTGTTTTGTTTTACTGCCAATCAAGCCAATATCCCCCGCTTGGGGTTGACCACAGGAATTGGGGCAGCCAGTCCAGTGAATGCGAACCCGTTGGGGCAGATCCAATTCCCCATCTAACTCCTGAGCCAGTTGCCAGGCCCGTTGTTTGGTTTCAATCAGGGCAAAATTACAATACCGTGCCCCCGTACAGGAAATGACAGAGCGGCTGAGGGGCGGCGGATCAATTTGAAAGGTCTGCAATAAGGGTTCGGCTAGCAAGGGTTCTAAATTTTCCGTGGGGATATGGGTCAAAATGACGTTTTGCTCCACCGTTAAGCGTAATTCGCCGTTGCCATAAACTTCCGCTAAACGGGCTAATTCAAACATTTGATCAGCATCAAACCGTCCCATGGGCACATGGAGACCGACATAATTCAACCCCGCCTGCTTTTGGGCGTGAACCCCTAAATGATCTTTTTTGTCTTGGGTGATTTCATCGGTGGGAGCAGCTTTTTCTAACCGTTGACCCAGAACGGCTTCCACTTCGGCCCGGAATTTGTCCATGCCCCAATAATC
>JBJOGT010000465.1:0-4548 GCA_046048115.1 Cyanobacteriota bacterium
CAATATCAGTGGTTAGAGAATGAACTAGAAAGCCCCGAATTTCAGCAAGCAAAATACAAAATTGTCATGTTTCACCATCCCCCCCACAGCCTAGGGGGTAATATTACGCCCCCCTACACCGCTCCCCAAGCCTACGAAGAATATGCCCCCGATGGGACGATGCGCCACCGCCGTTACCATTACCCCAAGAATGACGATTATATTATTCGAGATTTAGTACCCTTGTTGGAAAAAGCGGGGGTGCAGTTAGTGTTCTATGGTCATTCCCATTTGTGGAATCGTTTTCAAAGTCCTAGGGGAATGCATTTCTTAGAAACGTCTAATGTGGGCAATAGCTATGGTGCTCATGTCGGAGATAATCGACGCAAACTACCTTCGTTTGTGGATATCGAAAATGATCTTCCCCTGGGCAATCCCAATGGTTTAGATCCCATTATTCCCACCGTTGCCCCGTTGTTAGCCCCAGACGGTCAGCCCTTGCCCTTTATTGCCAGTAATGAAATTACCGTTTTTAGTGTGTTGGAAACGGCTACCGGAACCATCAAAAGTTATTACTTTAATACCCGCCAAACCGATGCCCAGATCACCTTATTTGATCAATTTAGCTTAGGCCAGGACTGATTTCACCACCGTCGCCGGGGCCGATCCCAAGGGTAGGTAGATGGTTAAAATTTCTTCTAAGGGCGCACCACAGAGCGGATCTCGAGGCGATCGCCGCCGGACAGTCAGTTTCCCCCCTAGAAGTTGAAAGAGGTTTTTGGTGACATTCCAGTTCAAACTTAAACAGCCCGTCTCCGGTTGAAACATTAGTAAATCTCCCAAGGCCCGGAGGGGATTACCTTGGTTAGGGGATTGGGTGTGGAATTGAACCTTAAGTTGGTCGCCAGCGGTACTAATTTGTAAGTGAATTTCGCCACCACTGCCCAAACTCCGCACAAATTTTTCAATCAAACCGCTGAGCACTTGGTCGAGCAAACTGGGGTTACTCCACACTTGCGGCAAACAGGTCGGGATTTCCACCTGTAAATTAACGTTGTAGCGTTTAGCTTGGTGTTGCCAGCGGGGAATGGCCGCTTGAAAAACCTGTTCAAGGGATGTCGTCGTCAACGGCACCACTAATTCTGGCAGGGGAGTTGATTCTAATTCCGTTGCCCGAAAAATTAAATCCATGCGGCTAATTTGATCGCTACATTCGCGGTCAATGGCTTCAATCCGTTTCAAAACTTCGCTGGATAAATCTTTTCGGCGTAATAACAACCGTGTCAGGGTACGGATACTGGTCAAAGGGGTGCGGATTTCATGGGTCAACGCTTGTAATAATTCCACTTCGGGGGCCGTTTCCGGTTCCGCAACTTCCACAAAGATGGGGGCAGGGGTTTCCCTGGGTACATCCGGCAGGGCATTTAACATTAATTGACTAAATTGACTAACCAAACGAAAGTCAGGGGGTGGTGGCTTAAAGGTTGCCAGAATTTCTTCTAATAACGGCAACTCTGGACTAAAAATACCTTGAAAACGCGATCGCAAACTCCACCAGGCTTTTGCCAAGATGTCCGGGTCAAAACTCCAATAAAATTGGGGCATTCCGCTTTTGTTTTTGCCTAGTAATAAAAGAATGCTAAATTCATGGGTCAGCAGCCAACAAAATTGTTCTTGGACAAGGGGATCTTGGGGAAAGAGGGGAAACTCCCGAATCTGACGTATTTCACTCTGGACTGGTGTCCCACTGGTAAGACAGGGTAAGGGGACAAACCGTTGCCAGGCATTGGGGGTCGCCACCCCTTGATAAATTTGGGTCAATAATTGGGGTTCACTGAGGATGGGAATCGGCCCAGAAAGACACACGCCTTGAAAGTCTTTTGAGCCGACGGTTAGGAATTTTTTCAATAAACTTTCCACGGCGGCGATCGCCCCAAACCACTGTTGCTGGGCTTTGAGTCGGGCCTGCTCCGGCGATCGCATGAAAGTGGCCCCATCCGTATTGGATGAAGTAAATAAATCACTTAATTGCAAACAACCGCCATTAACCAGAACCATTACCCTAATATCAGCCTTGGTAACAAAACATCATTCTTGCCTTCTCTGATAGTAAACCCATCAGCCCTTGACTCCGTAGCCGTAAAACCGAACCGACCCTAGGGCGATCGCTGACAATAGACCACTATCCACAAGCTAACAACCAAGCGTTTTATCATACCAATATCAAACAAAGAGGAGCCAGAACCCCCAATTCCGACTCCCCATTAATCAACATTCTTTTGATTTATCAATCATCAAAGCACTCAGCCCTTAGCTGAACCAATTACTCATTTAGATTACTCATTCAGAGCGCTGGGGGAACCATAGGAATCCACTTCGGTGACAAAACCGGTGTAGGCTTGCATACCATGTTCGCCGATATCTAACCCCATTAACTCTTCTTCTTTGGATACCCGGATACCCATAGTTTGTTTCAAGATCATCCATGTGGCAAAGCTAAAGGCCAGGGTAAACGCGCCTATCGCAACAATCCCCACAATTTGGATAATCAACTGATTGATTCCCCCGCCAAAAAAGAGACCTTTTTCTTGGCTAAACAGACCCACGGCTAGGGTTCCCCAGATGCCATTAACTAAGTGGACAGAAAGCGCACCAACCGGGTCATCGATTTTAATGTTGTCAAAGAAGGCAACGGAATAAACAACTAAAACGCCAGCAATGGCCCCAATAATCACAGCCCCCCAGTAGGAAACCGCCGCACAACCAGCGGTGATACCCACCAGACCGGCGAGAATACCATTGATCACCATGGTTAAATCTGGTTTACCATCCTTAAACCACGAGGTAAAGGTTGCGGTGATCCCCCCAGCAGAAGCGGCGAGGTTTGTGGTGACCGCAATATAGGCACAGGCCTGATCGGCCGCCAACTGGGAACCGGGGTTAAACCCAAACCAGCCAATCCACAGGATTAAGCAACCCAGCATGGCAAAACCCATGTTATGGCCAGGAATAGCCCCAGGACGACCATCCACAAATTTGCCAATCCGGGGTCCGAGTAGAAAAGCACCGGCCAACGCAGCCCAACCACCAACGGAGTGTACCACTGTAGAACCAGCAAAGTCGCTAAACCCCATGGTGTAAAGCCAACCACCTGCATCCCAAACCCAGTGACCGGTTATGGGATAGGCAATCCCTACCAGCAGAACGCTGAAGATCAAGAATTCGTTAAATTTAATCCTCTCAGCTACGGCACCGGAAACAATGGTGGCAGCGGTGGCAGAGAACGCAACTTGGAAGAGGAAAAACACCGCCACAGGGAGACCTTCGGGAAAGGGACTCAAACCATAGTTGGAATGATCTCCACTTAAAAAGAATCCCCCCATGCCGATGAAGGGGTTGCCACTGCTACCAAACATTAGGGAAAATCCGATCGCCCAATAGGCAATGGTTGCTAGGGCAAATACGATCAGATTTTTGGTGAGAATGTTGACGGCATTCTTCTGGCGACATAGCCCCGTTTCGAGCATTCCAAAGCCAGCATTCATGAAAATCACCAAAATAGCGGCGATTAAAATCCAGATGGCATTGAGTGTCCCCTGGAGGGTCGCAACGCTTTCATTGACACTTTCTACGGTAACTTCAAGATTTTTTGTGCCCTCGGCGATCGCCGCTGCATTCCAGATGACTACGATCAACGCAGTGAGGGGAATACACGCCAACCAGGGAGAATTAATTTTACGGCGTACGAATCTTAAAAAAGAAGATTTTTCGCCTAGGGAACGGGGGAAATACGCCCGATCATCAGGACTCCCCTCACCCATATTTAATTTAGACAACATCGGATTAGACATTTTGCTCTTTAATCTAGGTTCATCCATCAAAGTTAGACTCTAAGTTGCTCTTTAAACAAAGGTTTTCCTCGGGAACGGTTATCTTAGCCGTTGGTTGAAGAACAGAAAAAATTAGACAACTTTGGACATCAAACTCCCCAAGTATTTAGTTTTTATATCATTTCTTTCTGTATTTTTTATTACTTTCTGAACGAGGAATTTGTTGTAATTGGTCAATTTCTAGGTATTAATAGGGAGACAAGTATGGTAAGGAAGGTTAATCAGGGCCGACGGGAGGCAGGGCTGGGTCGTTACAAAAACAGCGCTTTACTGCCCATTGTCACGATTACTTGACCAATATCGATGGTAGGCTATGGGGCTTAGAATTTCGCCACGGTGACAAAATTGATGATCCGTTGCTTAATCATTTCCCAATTCTGTTGTTGAATTAGCCCATGGGGAAAAAGTTGTCCCGACAGACCCACGGCGATCGCCCCTGCTTGGATCAAGGGGGAAGCATCGTCTAGGGTAACGCCCCCGGTGGGAATGAGGGGAATGTGACCGAGGGGGCCTTGGAGGGCTTGCAAATAATCGATGCCGCCAAGGACTTTGATCGGAAAAACTTTCACCGCGCTGGCTCCCCCCTGCCAGGCTTGGACAATTTCTGTGGGGGAAAACGCTCCGGGGATGATCGGCACTTGGGCGGCGATCGCCTGGTGAATCAACGCCAGATCGCAAT
>JBJOGT010000466.1:0-8868 GCA_046048115.1 Cyanobacteriota bacterium
GAACCAATAACACAACTAGCATTAACAATTGATCAGGGGTCATAAAAAAGTCCTTCAAAAGCGATTAAACCGAAACAATTATCAAAATGGTAGCGAAGATTTCTCTGTTAGGAACCTCAACTGGCCATAAATATTTTGGAGTCAGCATCGTAGGCCCAGGCTAGGCCATCGGGGTCACGGCTCTGACTCCATTCCGAGAAATTTTCCTCTGTTTTGCGACGGGCGATGGTGCTGGAGGTCGTATCTAGGCGTTTTGCCAATTCTGCCTGAATTAAAGTCATCGTTTCGGCTTTGGGAGATGGCATTACCGCCGCTGATTCTGATTCGGGGCTGACTTCCGGTTCTTGCTGTTTACGGGACTCTTTGAGTTCAGCTAACTGGGCAAAGGGACTATGACCCACCGGGGCGGCGGTCAATTCGGCTTCCGGGGGCACAATGGGGGTTGGGACTTTAGGGGCCTCAGGGGGATTGACCAGAGCGGTTTCTTTTTGGGCAATTGCCTGGGGAGGGGCAACGGCCACAACCGGTCCGGTGGCGGCTTGGAGTTGGGGAGAATCGGGAGCCCCATCCGGTGCAACTTCGGGTTCGCTGTCGTCAAAAATGCTACCGAGGGTACTAGATGAGATGAAATAGTAAACATTGCTGCCCCCCACTTGCCGTTGATAGGCGCCATATTCTCCTACCTTGTCTTTCAGGTAACGATTAGCGGCCCGACCTTTGGCAATGCCCTGGCTGACTAAATCGGCTTGGGTGATGATGCCCTGATTTTTTTGCACCAATTGGTTAAATAGGGGGTCAATCGCCAAACATTTTTGTTGCCACTGGTAGGTATCCCACGCAACCCAGGCGATCGCCACGGCTAGAGCCAGGAGAATCCAGCGCCAAGCTTTGTACACAAAGACCATGGCGACAGCGAGGGGTAAAATCACTACCAATAGACCTTTCGGATCACTTTCAACAACTTTTCCAGTCATAGCCACTCAGAATGGAATCAAAAATTTTAGTCACAATCAAAACAAATTAAAGACCAATCAATTAATCACCCTTAATGGCGAGTAATCTCCAAGCCGTAAAGCAGTACAAAGAGCAAGGTCAAGCCCCAGAGTCCGAGAAAAATGCCTCCGGGCAACATCGTTACAACTTGCCAACCCCTAAGTAGATATAACAATAACGTTAATCCTACCAAACCCAATAAAGGTTTTCCAAACGAAGAAGGCGATCGCCGTTTTTTGCGTTTGTCTGCCAAGGTTTGCTCCATTACAGGTTGAGAAACTTTCACCACAATTATCCAAGCATTTGAACTGAATTGGCCGCGACTAAGGTTAACGCCAATCCAATCCCTTACCCTGTTGATTGAAGTCGAGCATTGTCTGTTCCGACAGGGGATGGTGGGTCATAGCGTCGAGGATATCCCAAGGCAGGGTTAAATGATCTGCCCCGGCCATCAGGGCTTGGGCGGCCTCGTCGGCGGATTTAATACTGGCCGCGAGAATTTCCGTGGGGCTATGGGCCAAAACCTGGGCCATTTGTTTAACCAAGGCTAACCCATCCCCTAGTAACCGCGTGGCCCGATTAACGTAGGCAATGGCGTATTTGGCCCCCGCTTCTGAGGCGATCGCCGCTTGGGCCGGATGATAAATGGCGGTCACCGAGCAGGTAATTTCCTTAGACAACGTTGCAAGCACCTGAAATCCCGTCGGTGTTGCCGGAATTTTTAGAACCGTTTGCGAGCCAATAACGTCCCGGGCAAATCGTCCTTCCACCAGCATTTCCTCATAACGGGTGCTAACGAGTTGGTAGTATAATTCCCCCGGACTAAGTTTAGCCAATGCTTGTAGGGTATCTAGGGGCGACAACGGACTTTGGGCCAATAGGGTGGGATTGGTGGTAATGCCTTTAACCCATCCCACTTGCGTTACTTTTTGGGCCGTTTCAATAAGGGCTGAATCAAGGTAAATCATGGGCTATTAGTTGAAAATAGGATGGGATTTGCACGAATACTAGACAATGGCCAATGGCGATCGCCGTCGAAAATAATTGCCCCTCAATCATCCCAGCAAAATTCCTTGGCTAGGGATAGTTTTGGGAAAATGATAAGAGACACTTATAGTTGATCCCAAGGGTGATTAAATCTCGCCATCTTTTGGGGGACAGGGGACAAAAACGGCTTTTTTCTAGCCTTTCTTGTGTTTTGTTAGGGACAGGGGAAGATAATTGGCCAGCATCAATCGAAAAAAAACGTCGTTTAATAAATAAGTAAAAATTATCAAATTAGCCTCTAGGCATTTCATTTCTAATGCTTCTCTGAGAATCCGAAATTTTCCCGTAGTATCAAAACAGTTAAATTTTTGAAGTTTGGCATCAGGGCGATCCTTGCCTGATTCAGATTTCATCACCCAATCTCTCTACTGTTTTTCTGAGAAGAGGAAACACCTATGGCCACTTTTACCGTTAAATTGATTACCCCCGATGGGGAACAGTCCATCGATTGTCCCGATGATACTTATATCCTCGACGCCGCCGAAGAAGCTGGCTTAGACCTGCCCTATTCTTGCCGTGCCGGTGCTTGCTCTACCTGTGCTGGTAAACTCACCGCCGGTAGCGTTGACCAATCCGATCAGTCTTTCTTGGATGATGATCAAATCGAAGCGGGTTACGTTTTGACCTGTGTTGCTTATCCCACTTCCGACTGCACCATCGAAACCCACAAAGAAGAAGACCTCTATTAAGGTCATTCCCTCACAAATAAATCCGTTGATGTTTGTGATGAGCGGGGGTTATTCCCTGCTTTTTTTATGGCAAATTTTAAAATAACTTGGGCTGCGCGGGCGCACACGCCGGGTTCTCCGAGGGCATGGCGTAGGGTTTGATAATCTTGATGAATTTGTTGACGGCGATCGCCATTGAGCAATAACTCTAAACTTTCTTGGACAATGTGGGATGGAGTGGCGTTTTCCTGTAAGAGTTCAGGTACGATTTTGCGGTTTAAGACAATGTTAGCTGGGGAAACAAAGGGCAGGTTAAATTTCAGTACCCGCCGGGCAATCCACATGGTCAGGGGACTAACACGGTAAAGAATTACCTGGGGAATATTTAACAAGGCAATTTCTAGGTTAACAGTACCGGATTTAGTGATGGCTAGGTCAGCGGCGGCGATCGCCGTTAGGGTGTCTCGACTATCAATTAACCTCACCGTTAGCTGATATTGTCCAAGGGTCGCTTCAATTTGTTCTCGGTAAGCGGCTAGGGAAACGGGCAACAAAAAGGTTAAATCCCGCAGCTTGCGCTGTAATTGTTGGGCTGCCTCGCAAATCACCGGCAATAGGTAGCGCAATTCCTGTAGGCGAGAGGCCGGCAGTAGGGTAATTACGGGTTGATCGGCGGTTAAATTGAGCGTTTGTCTAGCCTGTTCCCGGTTCGGGGCTTCTTTGGCAATGCGGTCTAGTAGGGGATGACCCACCCAGGTCACGTCCAGTCCTTTTTGCTGAAAAAATTCCGCTTCCCCCGGAAAAATTGCCAACAGACGATCAGTCACCGCTGCAATCTGTTCCGTTTCCTTTTGGGTCGGGGACCAGATCCAAGCTTGGGGAGCAATGTAATAGACAATGGGCAACTCAGGATACACCCGCCGCAAATAATTGGCGATCGTCAAATTGGGCCCCATATAATCAATCAGCACCAGCAAATCAATGGAATTTTCCTTGAGATAAGCTTTCACCCGTTGTTGAATTTGCCAAGTAGGGAGAATAAACCGTAATGATTCCGTTAAACCCACCGAGCCGATCGCCGCTGTATTAGCCAACAGAGTTAGGCCCTCCCCCTGCATTTTTTCTCCACCGAGCCCAACCAATTCCAGATTAATATTTTGAAGTTGACTCTGTTCCTGCAAAGCACGGACTAACAATGACCCCTGTAAATCGCCGGAAACTTCCCCCGTACTAATAAAAATCCGCATAATTGGCCTGGCTGAACGATCTCCCCACCAATCATATAGAAAAGCGTTCCCCTTTCAATGGGTAGAAACGGATCGCCGCCACAAAAAGAACTATTATTTGTATTCAGAATGTGTGGAACCGAGTTTAAATATCACACCCAAATTTAAAACGATTAATGAATAATCCGATGATAATATAGTGCATCCCAATAGACTTACTGGAGTTTTGACAAAAAGATTTTTTACGCTATATATAGTGTTTATCAAGGAAATTGAAGCACTACAGATAGTGTATTTTCTCAAATAGTCAAAACTCCAATAGACTTAGAGAAACAAATTATTTTTCTCACTAATTTTTTATTCGGGTTTGTAGTATTAAGTATTTTTGCTCTATTTTCTGGGTATTAGGTTTACCCGCCAGATCTAAAGCTGCCTCAATTTGAATTACATGATATGGCAACCTTTTGGAAATTTATATTCGTTTATTATTACCCGTTCCACAAATTTTGGACACTACCCTTTTTACTGTCGGAATGTGGGATTAAGGGCAGATCGTTCCATGAAAAATCCCCCTAATCATTAGGAGGATGGTAATCATTAGTCAGCACTGTTTTAGGGGTTTTAGGAAGAAGGGTCTTGGACTATCAAGCTTTACCTGTCGCCGCTGCTGCCGCTACTTCCGCCGCAAAGTCTGTTTCTTCTTTTTCGATGCCTTCCCCTAGGTTAAAGCGGATAAAACGACGCACTTGGATTTTTTCTCCCAACTCGGCGATCGCCTGCTTAACCAATTCTTCAATCGTAAGATTTTGATCTTTAATGTAAGGTTGATCCAGCAAAGACATCTCTTTGAGACGTTTTTCAATCCGACCTTGGACGATTTTTTCCTTAATATTTTCAGGTTTATTACCAAGGTCATCCCGGCCCATTTCAATTTCTTTTTCCTTAGCGGTAATGCTATCGGGGATATCGTTGATGCTGACATATTCCACATTGGGACAGGCGGCAATCTGCATCGCCACATCATTCACCAAATCCTTGAAGCGATCGCCCCGGGCCACAAAATCCGTTTCACAGTTAACTTCCACCAGTACGCCAATGCGCCCCCCAAAGTGAATATAGCTGTGAACCAGTCCTTCCGCTGCTGTGCGCCCGGCTTTTTTATCCGCAGAGGCGATGCCCTTTTGTCTGAGCCATTCGATCGATTTGTCGATATTACCCTCATTTTCCTTTAGGGCTTTCTTGCAATCCATCATGCCCGCGCCGGTTTTTTCACGCAGTTCCTTAACAAGTTGAGCGGTAATTGCTGCTGCCATGGTTCGTGTTCCTAATCAGTGTTTTTTATCATTACATAGGGATTGAAGGGGCGTTGAAGAAACGTAATCGAGAATACCAAAAAGACCGCTTCTCCCACCCCTAGGTTTTCAATAATGCCCTAATGCCCTAACCTTCAGCGGTGACGTCCGTGGTCTCGGCCACCGTCTCGGGTTCTGGACTGGCAACGGCTTCATTTTCTACCGTTTCTAACGCTTCACCATCCTCTGCGTCAATGTCTAACGCCTCATCAAACTCCTCATAGTCATCGCTGACATCGGGTTGACCGTGGCGACCTTCATAAATCGCATCAGCCAATTTACCCACAATCAACTTAATAGAGCGGATAGCATCATCGTTGGCCGGGATGGGAATATCCACCACATCGGGATCACAGTTAGTATCTAACAACGCAATAACGGGGATGCCTAATTTTTGGCACTCGTGGATAGCGTTATGTTCCCGGCGTTGGTCAACAATCACCACCACATCGGGTAATTTACGCATATTTTTGATCCCGCCGAGGTATTTTTGTAATTTGCCTAATTCCCGGCGCAGCATGGAGCCTTCTTTCTTGGGGCGACGGTCAATGGCACCACTGCTTTCTAGAGTCTCTAATTCCTTAAGGCGTTCCACCCGATTGCGAATCGTTTCCCAGTTGGTGAGCATTCCCCCCAACCAACGTTGATTGACAAAACTCGCACCACAGCGTTGGGCTTCCTGGGAAATAATGCCAGCGGCTTGACGCTTCGTACCAACAAACAGGAACTTTTTACCTTTGGCAGTGGCTGTCCGCACGTAGTCGTAGGCGTCCTCCATCAATTGGGCAGTCTGCACTAGATCAATAATATGTACTCCATTACGGGCAGTGTAAATATATTGATCCATACGGGGGTTCCAACGGCGGGTTTGGTGGCCGAAGTGAACACCAGACTCTAGCAATTCAGCGAGAGAAACAACGGGCATTTTAAATTTTCTCCTATTCGGGTTTATCCTCCATCCAAGGGAATTTCCTGTGCAGAAACACCCGAAAGCTTGGATGTGTGAATTTTTGACAACCTTTCCAGCATAGCAGGCGATCGCCGATTTTTCACAGCTTGTGATTGCGGCAATAATTGGTAGGTCATCCAGGGTACAGGAGTTGAACCTGTCTAGGGCGAATTATGAGTTCGCTGCCTCAACCGCTCGGCCAACCCTGGTTTAAGTTACTTGGAAGAACATTATAAACGATCATCTTTGATTTAATTAGTCACAGCAATAAGCGGGTCTTATTGAGAAAGACCTAGGAGGGCTGCTAGATAATATGAAGAAATTGTCACAATCCTAGGAGTGTCATTAGGCTCGATACGTAACTGGCGCAAAGCATAGGAAGACAAAGGATTAAAAGACTTTGAACATCGCCATAATGGGCGAAATAATGGGCGAAAAAGCTATCTAACAAAAGAGAAGCGAGAAGAAGTTGAGGAATAGTTAGGGAAAAAAGCCATTTGGACATTAAATGAACTTAAATGCTTTTGAATTGAGAAATATGACGTCGTGTATCAATCCAGGCAGAGTTACCACAACCGATTTGAGGCGGCAGGATATAGCTGGAAAAAAACGAGCAAAGTCAATCCGCAAGCTGATGAAATAGCTCCTTTTCAAAAATAAAATGACATTGCTGTAAATACAGGTAAAACAAAGAAGTCTTGATCGTTAGCTTTCTTATGCTGTACGGGGATGCCCGTTTTCGTTGATCAGCAGGTTGCAATTGCTGAAACCTTTGTGGAAAAACACTTCCGGCAATTTAGATTGACTTGCATTAATTTAAGTTCTTTTAATTAGTACGAAACGCGAAATACAACAAGCTACGCTTGCTTACAGTTTATCCAAGCAGGAATTCCTGACTTGAAATAATCACCTTTCGCTGGCTTCTACTGCTTCATAAAGGGCTTGGAAATTTCCTTCCCCAAACCCAGCAGCCTGCTGATGACGTTCAATGATTTCCCAAAAGCAGCTAGATTGACCAAATAAAGGTTGGCTGAAAATTTGTAGTAATAATTGGTATGGATTGCTAGTTTTATTGTCAATTAAGATTCCTAAATCTTGTAAGGCTTGCCAGTTAATCTCACGGGACAGTTGATGGTGAGTCGATTCAAATTGCTGCTGCTGGCGAGTGTAATAATGTCGGGGAACGGTTAAAAACTTAACGGCATTTTGTTTCAGTTTTTCCACCGTCACTAAAATATTACTACTGCTAAAAGCCACATGCTGAATGCCTGGTCCGCGATTCTGGTCTAAAAAAATTTGGATTTGAGATTGGGGATTGTTCGGACAATTGAGATTAAATTGCACCTTTCCTTCTTGATCAATTAAAGCTTCACTATAGAGTCCGGAGTGGGGGGTGGCGATGGTAAAACGTTGTTGGACGTGCCAATTAAACAGACGTTGATACCAGTGGGACGCTTCTGAAAAATCTGCTTTGGGCACATTGAGCACCACATGGTCGATCGCCGTTAACCCCAATCTAGACTCAAGAATGGTTGTTTGACGGCGGGGAAAAATACTGTGTTTAACATTTCCCCAGGTGGTAAAAGTAATGCCAGTTGCCTGGGTTAAGGGGTGGATAATAGGGGTAGTTTTAAGCTTAAATTTGGCTAATTTTTCACAAAAATTTGACCAATGGGGGACTTGAAAGGCAACTTCCCCTATCCCCGGAGGATGATGGGCTAAATAGGTAGAGATCGTCCCGTGTTGGGTCAGGGGAGCCGAAATGAGGAGAACAATCTGGCCTTGTTGAAAAATTCCTGTCTGGGAATTGGGTGTTTCTTGTTCAGCGATTAATGCAAAGCCCCAGCGATCTTGATACCAGTGCCTTGCTTGGGGATAATCCCTGACATAAAGGTGAAGATAATCAAAATCCATCATCTTGGCAAAAAAGGGGTTAACTGGAGGGTTTGACAGCGGTTAACAGGCCGAAGCGCACTAGCCCCCGCTCATATCCCCATTGCATCAACCGTAACGATAACGCGGCATTGATGATTTTTGGCCCGGTTTTCACCAAACCCAACAATGCTTGGGGTTCAAAGACCGAGGTGATCACCTGGGACCAAAAGGGCGCAACGGCTAGGGACCAATCCTCCGTTTTAATCTGATCGAAGCCACAATCAACGGCGATCGCCTGATAATCGGGTAGGGAAATGACATAGGGCAAACAGTAAACATCATAAATTCGTTGCAAATGATGGCGTTCATCGGGGGTGAGGGGGCCATTACCGGGGTTTAGGGGACGATGACACCAGGTTGCTAAAATTAACCGTCCGCCGGGTTTGAGCATCCGCCACGCTTCTTGCAAAAATTGAGCTTTATTGGGCATGTGCTCCCCACTTTCTAACGACCAGACCCAGTCAAAGGAACCCGCTTCAAAGGGTAAATCCAAGGCATTGGCCACATGGAACTGACAGGAATTTTTTAAGCCCGCTGTTTCCGCCCGCTCTTGGGCGCGATTAACCTGTACCGGGGAGAGGCTCACCCCCACCACCGCCCCCTGATATTTTTTCGCCAAATACAAACTACTGCCGCCGATGCCACAGCCAATATCTAATATGCGCTCAGGGCTTGGGGTATTGTTCGGCACTGACCAA
>JBJOGT010000467.1:0-7051 GCA_046048115.1 Cyanobacteriota bacterium
GGTTCCAGTGGCAGGCATTGGATCGCCTCTATCGCCGTCAGGCAAATATTCGTGATCAAAGCCAACCCTGTGAAACCCAGGCCTGTTTAGCCCTAGATCAAACCGTTGAAACCCAAGCACAGCAAGCATTATTAAAATTGGGTTTATTGAATAGCCTACCGCTGCTGGGGGGAGGTATTGGGGTTTTATTACTCATTGGCTTACTGCTGCAATGGGCTTTTGGCCACGAAAAAGCGATTTTAGCCACGAATGCCCAGACCAAATGGGAAACCCCCTGGGATTGGGAAACCATTTGGCAGGTGCTGGTGGTGGGGTTTTTCTTTTCTAGTCAAATTCTGTTACCGTTGGCGATCGAGTTACTACCGATCCAGGTCGATGGTTTTACCCTAGTCGGTAAAGCGTTTTATGTCCTGGCAACCTACGCGGCGATCGCCGTTTGGGGCATTGGGGTATTGGTCATTTCGTTGCGAACCTTTCGACCCCTGCCCGAAGACTGGTTTAAGGTCAATTTTTCCTTCAAAGCGATCCTCTGGGGATTCGGAGGTTACCTCGTAGCTCTGCCCTTAGTGGTGTTAATTTCCCTGGTCAATCAAGAAATTTGGCAGGGTCAAGGGGGCAGCAACCCATTACTTTCCCTAGCGTTAGAGTCCCAAAATTGGCTGGTGTTAGGCATTTTCTTTTTCACCGCCGCTGTCCTCGCCCCTGTCTTTGAAGAACTGATTTTTCGCGGCTTTTTGCTGCCGTCCCTGACTCGTTACCTGCCCGTTTGGTTAGCTATTATTGCCAGTAGTCTCCTGTTTGCGATCGCCCATTTAAACCTATCGGAAGTGCTGCCCCTCCTAGTTTTAGGTTGTGTGTTGGGGATTGTTTATAGCCGTTCCCGCAATCTGTTGGCGTCCATGACCCTGCATAGTTTATGGAACAGTGGCACGTTAATCAGTCTCTTTATCCTCGGTAGTAGTTAGCCTGTTGATTGTATTCCTAACCTAGGGGAAAAAAGTAACATCATGTCTCAAAAAAATGAAGCTGCTATTTTAATTGGCGCGTTAGCCATTACCGGGGCGATCGTCGCCGGGGGTGGTTGGTGGTTGTGGAATCGATTTCAAGGGGGAGGAACGAATCCGCCAGTCACGCAAAATCAGGGAACGGGAGGCACAGAACAATTGCCGCCCCCCAATCAACCCCAAACCAGTAATACGTTTACAGAACCGAAGCAGGTGGCAGCAGGAACCACCATTAAAATTGATGGCTCCACCAGCATGGTCAACATCAATGAAGCATTAAAGGCCAAGTTTCAGCAGACCTTTCCCGGTACGGTGGTGCAAACCGACGCCCAGGGGAGCGATCGCGGCATTGTCAGTTTACTGTTGGGTAAAATCGATTTATCGGCCAGTTCCCGCCCTTTAACCCCGGAAGAACAAAGTCAAGGCCTAGCTGCTGTGCCGATCGCCAACGATGCGATCGCCGTGATTGTAGGGGAAGCCAATCCCTTTCAAAAGAGTTTAAATCTGCCCCAGTTACGGGATATTTTTGCCGGTCAGATCAATAATTGGTCTCAAGTGGGCGGCTCAAATACACCGCTCCGGGTGATTAATCGACCATCGGAAAGTGGAACTCGACAAATTTTCCAAAGCCTGGTGTTAGAGGGGGGAGAATTCGGCCAGGGGAATAATTTTCAGACCCTAGACCGGGATGCCACCACGCCAATTATTCGCGCCTTAGGGAAAGACGGTATTAGTTACGCCACCTATGTGCAAGTGGAAAAACAACAAACCGCCCGGATTTTGCCCATTGATGGCATTCTGCCCACCGATCAAAATTACCCCATTCGCCGCCAACTCTACTACGTTTACAAAACGCCCCCTTCGCCCCAGGTAGAAGCGTTTTTGGGCTTTGCGACTTCCCCCCAAGGTCAATTGGCGATCGCCACCATTGAGTAGTGGTAATTTTTGTGAATGCCCTAACCCACCACCATCAAGGACGATTGATAGACGGCTAAATCAAACCAAAACGTTGTGCCAATGCCCACTTCACTGACCAAATGAATATGACTCTGGTGTTTAGCAATGATATTTTTGACAATCGACAGTCCTAACCCAGTGCCTTCAAGGGTATGTACCCGATTTTCCACCCGATAAAAGCGATCAAAAATCGCCGCTTGATCCTCGGGATCGATGCCAATGCCCGTATCAGAAATTTCCAGCCGCACTAAACCGGATTGATCCTGACTGTCATTGCCCCCTTGATGGGGGGATAACCCATAGGCGCGGATGAGAATTTTGCCGCCAGCGGGGGTGAATTTGAGGGAATTACCAATTAAATTGGTCATCACCTGGAGCAACAGATCGTAATTACCGAGGACAAAGGGTAAATCTGGCTCAACGACTTGCTCTAAAATGAGTTGCTTATCTTTAGCATTGAGTTGATAAGTGCGTAAACTTTGTTCAATTAACTGATGTAAATCCACCGCTTCTAATTGATAAATTTTAGAGGATTCTAACCGGGATAGATCTAGCACATCGTTGACCAACCGACTCAGGCGATCGGTTTCATGGTTAGCGGTTTCTAAAAATTCCCGCCGTTCTACTTCCGTTAAATCTTCCCCAAATTCACTCAGGGTTTCAATAAAGGATTTTATATTAAATAATGGGGTTCTTAGTTCATGGGATACATTACTAATAAATTGACTTTTGGCTTCATTTAATTCCACTTCCCGGGTAATGTCCTGCACCGTCATCACAATGCCCCGCAAATTTTCACGGGTTTGATCAAATACCTGGGTTAACATTAGGCGAATCGTCCGGGAAAAGGGTTGACTAAGGGTAATGCGAAATTCTTCGGGGGCGTAATGGTTGTCCATTGACGTCGAAAGTTCGTCCCCATCTACAAGGGGCAAGGGTTGATCTGCGGCTAATTCCCGTAGGGGTTGGGTAAGTTGGGCAGTAATTTCTGGGGGTAAATTTTCGAGCAAGTTTTGGCCAATAATGGGCTTATTTTCCCAGGCAAAGAGACGGCGGGCCGTTGGGTTAACCAGCAATAATTGCAAATTGGTATCCACTAACATGGCACCGTCGGCGATCGTCGAAACCAGGGTGTCTAATTTCGCTTTTTCAGCGGTTAATTCTTCGATGTTTTGGGCTTCATAGCGCTCTAACCGTTCCGCCATTTCATTGAAGTTAACAATTAGCTCCCCTAACTCCCCCCCAAAGGGTAAAGTAATCCGTTGTTTAAAGTTCCCCGCCGCAATATTTTTAACCCCTAATAATAATTCCTTAATTGGTTGGGTAATGGTTAACGCATTAAACACCGCCCCTAAAATGACCATCACCCAGATTGAAATAAAGACGGCGATCGTTACATCCCTTGTCAGGTTAGAAGAATTTACCGCCGCTGGATTGGGATTAATGCCCAACGCCAACACCCCCAAATAATCCCCCTGATATTGCAAGGGAATAAACACATCGGTGACATCTCCATTGGGGGTATGATGTTGACGAACCAAGGTTTTCCCTGTATTAATTAAATCCCCTTGGGGTAGTTCAATACGACGTTCTAATGTTAGGGAATTTTTGACGGTTTCTTCAGAATAGGGAATACCAAAAAAGATTTTGCCAGAGGGATCGGCATAGATCATGTAACGAATATTGGTGGTGTTTTCATAAAAACGACTGGAAAAACGGGCCACTTCTGCCAAATTATTATCCGCAATCATCGGGGTCACATTGGCTGCCAGCAATAAGCCCACATCCCGACCAAAACGGGTATCCACCATCTGGGCATCTTGTTGAATTGTATTGACCGCCCAAAACGTTAATCCACTCATCAGCAGCGAAACCACAAGGGTTGCTGCCGCCATCAGGCGGGTTTGGAGGTTAAATTCTGACCACCATCGTTGAATTAGTCCCTGTATTGTTTGCAGTATCACTAGTCAGCCAGACCGGAGAATTTAATTGAATTTGTTAAATAAAACGTCTTCAAAACTGCCCATGATTATATCGTCAACCGATCTAGGGAGGTAGAAACTGGAGTAATTCTTTGGTGTGGATAATGTCAAAATGTTAATGGTTCTGGGCGGTTAGCGGTTATAGGTCGGTAAGGGGTGATTGCGCTGGGCCATAATCTGCTCTTCAAGGGCAGCAATACGATGATAGGCCGCCGTTAGCTGGGCTGTTAGGCGACGGATTTGAATATCGGGAGTCATGGAGGTGCTTTCGGCCTGGGACCAGAAAGGCAAAGATGTTTCGTCATCTTTGATGATGTCTTTGTGGGCCAGATAATGGGGCAAGGCTGAATAGGTTTCGATTTCTGTCATTGATGAATCATGGATTTCCCAGATTGAAGCGGTCACTGGGGGGGGCGTAGGAATGGTCTCGTGCCTGGTCGGTGCTTGATGGTTGGTGTTGTGATATGCTGCCCTGAAATTTGAATTATCCGGGGCTGTTCGGAGTTCCCCCACGATGGTTTGTAGGGTGTCAACTTTGTCGCAAAGGACTTGAACTTGTTTTTGCAAAGCTTGGCAGTTAAATTTATCCATAAAATCCTCTCTCGCCTGGGGTGGCGTTACGAAACTCTATAAACTGAGGAGACTGTTAGGCGTCAATGGCTACCGGTGCGGCGTTCAATGACTAATCCAGATAGTCTTTTGCTTACTAGGCGTGACAGTGGGCGAGTTTATTTCTTTTCTATCCTAGGCAGATTTATGGAAAATCCATCAAAGCTTTAGGTTTGATTAACCTTTGACTGGGGGGCGGCTTAGGGGTCTGAATGGCGATCGCCGCAGGAGCTAGACCACAGCCTAGGAAGGGCGGGGGGAAAAATCCCCGGGAGGTTTTCGACAAAGGGGCAGAGTCTGATACCATCTTAGGAAGTATTAAAATTTGTTAAGAAAATTAAAATGCGCGTTTTGGTGGTCGGTGGCACAGGAACCCTCGGACGACAAATTGTACGGCAGGCGATTGATCAAGGCCATACCGTTGTTTGTCTAGTCAGAAATCAACGAAAAGCAACATTTCTCAAGGAATGGGGCGCAACCTTAGTGAGTGGAAATATTTGTAAACCCGAAACCTTGCCCCCGGCCCTAGAAGGTATTGAAGCCGTAATCGATGCGGCAACGGCCAGAGCTACCGATTCCTTAACGATCCGCCAAGTCGATTGGGACGGCAAGCTTAATTTAATTCGCGCAATCCAACAAGCAGGGATCAAGCGGTTCATTTTCTTCTCCATTTTGCGGGCATCAGAATATCCCAATGTGCCCTTAATGGATATCAAGGCCTGTACGGAAAAATTCCTTGCCCAAACCGACTTAGATTATACGGTGTTGCAACTAGCGGGTTTTATGCAGGGGTTGATCGGGCAATACGCTATCCCTATTTTGGACAATCAATCGGTGTGGAAAACCGGGGAAAGCACCCCGATCGCCTATATGAATACCCAGGATGTGGCCAAATTTGCCGTCAAAGCGTTGGATGTTCCAGAAACCGCCGGAAAAACTTACCCTGTTGTGGGAACCCGCCCTTGGTCAGCGGATGAAATTATTCAGATCTGTGAGCGCCTCTCCGGCAACGATGCCCGAATCTCCCAAGTCCCCATGCCGGTTTTACGCTTTATGCGGGGCTTTACTCGCTTTTTCCAATGGACGTATAATGCTTCTGACCGTCTAGCCTTTGCCGAGGTGTTAGCCAGTGGTAAACCTTTAACCGCATCCATGGATGGGGTTTACCAGCAATTTGGACTTGATCCCCAGGAGACTACCACCGTAGAATCCTATTTGCAGGAATACTTTGGGCGTATTATGAGAAAGCTCAAGGAACTGGATTACGAAGTGACCCAGGCCCAAACCTCCAGCAAAAAGAAGAAAAAAGACTTCTTTTTTTAACAGTAACCTCCCAAACGGTTTGTTCTTTGTTCCCCCTGATTCCCTAGGATTTCGCCCCTGTGCCAAAAGTCGGCATTATTTTCAACGACGATAAACCGATCGCCTGCACCGTTGCCCAAGAATTACAGGAGCAACTCCAAGGTGAAGGTTTTACTGTAGTGATAGAAACTGGGTCAGGGGGACTCCTTGGCTATTCTCAACCGGATCGCCCCATCTGTCACACCCGCATTGAACATTTAACTCCGCCCCACTTTGACGCTGATATGCCCTTTGCCATTGTTTTGGGGGGGGATGGAACTGTTTTATCGGCCTTTCGCCAATTAGCGCCCCTGGGCATTCCTCTGCTAACGGTCAATACTGGCCACATGGGGTTTTTAACGGAAATCTACCTCAACCAACTCCCCCAGGCGATCGCCCAATTAATCGCTGGGACTTATCGCATCGAAGCCCGATCCATGATGACGGTGCGTTTATTGCGGGAAGAAACTCCTTTATGGGAAGCCCTTTCCCTCAATGAAATGGTGTTACACCGGGAACCCCTCACCAGCATGTGCCATTTTGAAATTCAAGTGGGTCACCATGCCCCCGTGGATATTGCGGCGGATGGCATTATTATTTCTACCCCAACGGGATCAACCGCCTATTCCCTGAGTGCTGGGGGTCCTGTGGTAACCCCGGATGTTCCGGTTTTTCAGCTAGCCCCCATTTGTCCCCATTCCCTGGCCTCCCGTGCTTTGGTGTTTTCCGATGTTGAACCGGTGAATATTTTTCCCGCCACCCCCAATCGCATGGTGTTGGTGGTAGATGGTAATGGCGGCTGTTATGTCCTACCCGAAGACCGGGTTCACCTGGAGCGATCGCCCTACACTGCCAAATTCATTCGTCTCCAAAGTCCAGAATTCTTCCGCATACTCCGGGAAAAATTAGGCTGGGGTTTGCCCCACATTGCTAAACCAACTTCGGTGGAATTGCCTTAGTGGGGTAGAACTTGGCGTCAATTTGTCTACTCTTCTGGCAAAGGTATTGTTTTTAATCCTGGTTTTTCTTGATCCTGGCTCTCGGTTCGGTAACACTATGGGTAGCGTCATTAGTCTTGGAAAATCCCAAATATAGAGTATAAGGTCAGCTTATTCCCCTACAGGCAGTGGGGACTTTAAAAAATAGACGCTACCTGTG
>JBJOGT010000468.1:0-2535 GCA_046048115.1 Cyanobacteriota bacterium
TTCCTATCAAAGCGATCGCCCTTTTGTGTTGACAGCATTCCAAGATTTCTTGGAAAACCTTCCCGGTAATGTCTTTCGCGCTAAGGGATTACTTTGGTTTACGGAAAGTCCCCAAAAATACATTTTTCAACTGAGTGGCAAACGGTGCACTCTAGAAGTTGAAGACTGGAATGGTGCGTCTCCCAATAATCAAATTGTTTTTATTGGCCGTAATATAACCCAGGACGATATTCACCAACAGTTAACCTTGTGTTACCCCGCTGAAGTAACAGCTTAATTGTTTCTAATTCATTCTTTACATTAACTAATTCCATGACTGCACTAACTTCTGTCGAAACCTTAACCCTTGATCAAGCAATTTCTACTCTTCCTACCCAAATCAATCCCCCCGTCTCTGAGGAGGAAATGCAAGCCGCTGTGAGGACATTACTGTTGGGCATGGGAGAAGATCCCGACCGCGAAGGTCTCAGGGATACGCCTAAACGAGTAGTCAAGGCTCTGAAGTTTTTAACCTCTGGTTATCAACAGTCGTTGGATGAATTATTAAATGGGGCTGTTTTCACGGAAAACGCCAATGAAATGGTGCTTGTTCGGGATATTGACTTGTTTAGTTCCTGTGAACACCATATTTTACCTATCCTTGGTCGGGCGCATGTGGCCTATATTCCTAATGGCAAGGTGATTGGACTCTCAAAAATTGCCCGTATTTGCGAAATGTATGGCCGACGGCTTCAGGTGCAGGAACGCTTAACAGCCCAAATTGCTGATGCATTACAGGGATTACTCCAACCCCAGGGGGTGGCCGTCGTGGTGGAAGCCACCCACATGTGCATGGTAATGCGAGGGGTACAAAAGCCTGGTTCTTGGACAGTTACCAGTTCCATGCAGGG
Organism: Cyanobacteriota bacterium; assembly: GCA_046048115.1. GTDB lineage: Bacteria > Cyanobacteriota > Cyanobacteriia > Cyanobacteriales > Microcystaceae > Synechocystis. The sequence continues at coordinate 891 of JBJOGT010000468.1, forward strand.
GATTTTTGCAGACGATGCCAAAACCCGTCATGAGTTTTTGAATTTAATCCGCCACAGTCCTTCTTTTCACTAAATTTGTCGGAAATAACCAGAAGATCTTGAAAGTTTCATAGGACAAAACTTTCAAGATTCTGACAAAAAATTACGAAATTATGGCTCTCTTAACCTTGAAGTCAAAAATGTATAAGAAAATACCGTTTGATTATATGGCGAACGCTAAAAGTCTAGCTACAAATGGGATAAGCAGATTTTATTGCGCCTTATTGGGGAGAGTCCAGTCATTATGCTACACTCAAGAATGACAACCATTCTCATGGACGAACATGAATCTAGCTCACAAGTTCTTTTTGGGTCTTGCAACAGTTAGTACAATTAATGGACTAGGATTATTAACCGTAGTCCAAGCCGCCATATATCAACTTAATTGGACAGGGCAATTCGCCGAATACAAAATTCAAGGCGTATTTAGCTTTGACGATGACAATGTGCCAGGCGATGGAATTGTACGGAAAAATGATCTCAACTCATTTAATTTTTCCGTATTAACAAGCTCAGGTATCTTAGTTAAGTCTTTTCCTAATAATCATCTTGCCTTTCCTGAATTTAACTTTAACTTTGATACTAGTACCCGACAAATTTTGCAAGATGGTGTATGGGATAGTCCAAACGGAATTACCATTGGAGAAGCTAAAGGGGTCGGTTTAAGTTTCTGGTCTATTGATGATATAGGTCCAGGTGCGCCGATTAGTTTTCCCGATGGCGTACCAAGTCCCCATGTCCATCTCAGGGACTATGGTAATGAATTCCCTGATTTGCCCAAGGGGTTCGGCAGTAACTTAGATGTAGCCTTTTTTAACCGCACTAATGCCGAGCTTTTGGGAGATCCCACCGCTCCAAATACCCTAGGCAAACAATTGACTGCAACCCCAGTTCCTGAACCAATTAGTCTATTGGGATCAACCCTTGCTATTGGGTTGGGAGCGTTATTTAAAAAAAGACTGAAGAAATAAATTTACCCCAAAATCCGCAGGTAAAACAAAAAAATTATAAGGGTAAATAGTCGATAATCTCGTGATTTGCTAAATCATTTTAGTACCTTGGTGGCAAAATGGTTTTGACTATTTACTCTGTGAATTTCGGCAATCTGCGGAATTTTTACTATTGTAGTGGATCTGCAATAGCAGACACGTTGCCTATCAAAATATGGTTTCCACTGGAGTGAGTTCGAGGGGGCATTCAAGTTGACAATGTTGGTGTCTATACTCTTTGAGTGTGCGATTGCGTCAGTCAGTAGTATAGGGGGCGCTCACCCTCGCAGAGTTATGCGAAAAAAAAAGGGTGGTGATTGCGGAAAGCCACTATTTTAGTTATTTTTTCTCTTTAATTTTAATCAACCAATGGAAACTTCTTCCTTGACTGTGGTTGCTGGTCCGTCCGGTGTAGGGAAAACAGCCTGGATTGCCCAACAACTTAAAATTTCATCCCATCCAACTTTTTATTTTTCCCCTGGATTAGGGGCTATCACCGTTGACCTGGCCCGCATTAACTATACTTGTCCCTCTGTGCAGGTGGTTGGCGAAGATCATGGGGAATCCTGGTTGGCTAATTTACCTCCGGACGCCGAAGTGTATTGTGAACTAAGTTT
>JBJOGT010000469.1:0-5629 GCA_046048115.1 Cyanobacteriota bacterium
GGCGTATTAGCAGGAATATAAAAGGTACCGATCAGTTTTGAGATGACGTAGGCTTCCCCTAAATATTCTGTGCCCTTACCGACAATGGAGGTTGCAAAAAATTCATCTCCGAAGGCAATACCGGCTTCTTGATCACTAACGAAAATGGCATCTCCCTCAACGATGATATCAATTTCTCCTTGGTCGGCGATCGCCTCGGCATCAATATCAACAAAAGTCTTAACTTTCGTCGGTAAGATATTAAAATCAGTAATCGTTAAGCCCACTTCAGAGAAATTAGAAAAACTAGCCGCATTACTTGGTAACGCAATAATAACGGAACTCAGGGCACAAACAGGGGTAACAAAAGTAAAAAGAGAATGACGTTTCATGGTGTTTGATAAAGATAAAAGGTGAACAATTTACAGGTCGAGTTGTTGTTGGGCCAGGTGACAATAGAGTCCTTGCTGGCCCATCAATTCGCCATGGGTGCCCCGCTCCACCAAAACCCCCTGATCGAGCACGAGAATGCAGTCGGCATTGCGAACAGTGGACAGCCGATGGGCAATGATAAAGGTGGTGCGATCGCGGGATAAACGGGTGAGATTTTCTTGAAAACGCCGTTCCGACTCGGCATCCAAGGAGCTAGTCGCTTCGTCCAAGACCAAAATACGGGGGGTTCCAATCAAAGCCCTGGCGATCGCCAACCGTTGCCGTTGACCGCCGGACAGATTAGCGCCCCGTTCTCCCACTTTGGTGTTGTAGCCCAGGGGCATGGCCTGGATGAAAGCGTGGGACTCCGCCAGTTTGGCCGCTTCGATCGCCTGATCAAGGGAAAATTCCGGACGGTAGAGGGTAATGTTTTCGAGAATGGTGCCGGAAAAAAGAAAACAATCTTGGGGTACTACCCCGAGTTGGGCACGGAGGGAATGGGGAGACACATGGCGAATATCGTGGTCGTCAATCCAAATCGTGCCGGATTCGGGATAGTACATAGCTTGTAAAAGTTTGACCAGGGTGGTCTTGCCGGAACCACTGCGCCCCACAATGGCGATGGTCTGCCCCGCTTGCACAGAGAAGGAAATGTTTTGCAGGGTATTGCGGTCATCGTCTTTGTCGTAGCGGAAGGTAACATTTTCAAAGCGGACATCCCCCCGGATAGTGGGCAACACCAACATGGGCTCCCCAGGGGTTTCCTCGGGTTGGGCCGAAAAAATATCATCCAGGCGTTCTACCGAAATCAGCACTTCCTGAAGTTCATCCCAGAGATCGGCCAGGGATAAAACCGGGGAAATGACCCGACCAATCATCATGTTGAACGCTACAAATTGACCAATGGTAAGTTGATCCTGGATAACCAACGTCGCGCCGTACCACAGCAGAGCCGCACTACCAACGGCGTTAATTAAACCGCTAGCGGCCTGGAGATTAATGCCCAACTTTTGACCCCGAAACCGGGAATTGAGATAACTGGTTAAGCGGTCTTCCCAACGCCAGCGCAGTTCCCGCTCTGTGGCCGTGGCTTTCACCGTGGGAATGCCGGAAATGGTTTCCACCAGGGCCGAATTTTGCTCGGCGGATCGGTTAAAAATGTCCCGCGATACCCGCCGCAGTAACGGCGTTGCCCCCAGGGTCAGTAGCATAATCGGGGGAATTAAGCCAACAATTAATAGGGTCAATTTCCAGTTGTAGTAGAGCATTAAGCCCAGATAGACAAAGCCCATCAAGAAATCCAACCACGCCAACACCACTTGATTAAGCAAAAACCGTTGGATTTTCTCGTTTTCATTAACCCGGGTGAGAATATCCCCCACATGGCGGGATTCAAAAAATTGCAGGGGTAAAAGTAAGGTATGGCGGATAAACCCACCAATCATGGTTAAATCCAGGCGATTAGCTAGATAGCTGAGTAAATATTGCCGAATTCCCGATAATAAGATTCCCCAAATGCCAAACAGCAGAATACCCACCGCAAACACATTAAGGGTGCTCAAGCTTTTGTTGACCACCACCTTATCCAGAATGATTTGGGTGAACAGGGGGGAAACCAGTCCAAACACCTGAATTAAAAAGGATGCCAGAATGACCTGAATACCCAAGGTTTTATAGGGCAACAACAATTTCACAAAGCGTCCCAAGGATCGTTTTTCCGTGGGTATCTGCTTGAGCCGTTCCGTGGGGTCTAAGAGCAGGGCGTAACCCGTCCACCCAGCCACAAATTCCTGACTGGGCATGAGGCGTTTACCCTGGGCGGGATCGGCCACCAACAGGCGATCGCCTCTGACACCGTAAACCAATACATAGTGATCCCCCTGCCAGTGGGCAATCCAGGGATTTTTTTGATCCATCAAGCGGTTTAAACTGGCCCGCACCGGTCGAGCCTGATAGCCAATACTTTCGGCGGCCCGGGCCAAATTTTTTAACGTCGCGCCCGATCGCCCGACCCCGGTTAAGGTTCGCAGAAAATTTAAACTCAGTCGCTTGCCCCAATATTGACTGAGCATGGCTAAACAGGCCGCCCCACAATCCGCCGCACTTTGTTGTTCGATAAAGGGGTAATGCTGCCATAATCCCCGACGACGTTTTAAGGGCCTGGGAAAGGCGATCGCCTGGTTCTGGGGCGGCGGGGGTAAAGGGGGAGGGGCTGCTAAACGGGACGAATTTGCCGGGGGAGTCATCACCGGAGGAACGGTCTTTCCCTGGGGGGCTAAGGGTCTGCTCTCCCTTGCTTCCGCGTCATGACCCTCTAAAATCGGGGCGATTGCCGTGGCAGTTTGCCAATCTTCAGGTTGGATGTAATACACATCAAGATCGGATTGGGCCGTCCAGTCAGCAGGAACGGGTTCGGGATAGCCCCACTCCGCCCCGATGCCCATCATTTGGGCAGGATCTTGGCCGCTAATTTGACCCTGGCGTAACCAAAAATGCCCCGACTCCAACGCCAAGGATTCCCCGGCCGGAATAGTTTGGGCGTGGATCATCGGCAACAATTGCTGAAGCCGTTGACTTGATACATTGCCCAAGGGCGTTAAACTTTTTAAAAAGACAAAAAGTTGTCGTTCCTGAGCCCCTTGATTCCAACGGTGATCAAAGTCTGGAAACAGGTCTAACCACCCTATTAATGCTTCCGGCGAAAACTTAATAACTTGCACTGGACTAGCGGCGATCGCCTGGTAAGGAAAAGTTGGAACCTGCCACCGTTCATCCCCCCCAAAGGTGCTCCCTTCTTGGCACAATTGCACGGAAAGCATTTGTTGTTTAGCCGTATTAAAGGTTAATAACCTGACCCGTCCTTGGCAAACTAAATACAAATCTGAATGACTCGATGACCCATGGCCATTGCTTTGGTAATCCACTGGAACCGTCGTAATCAAATCTCCCAACTGAAAAGCGATCGGCTCTAATAATTCTATTAAATGAGCGGGAATTTGCCCCTGATTTTGGGATAAATTTAGGACTTTTAGTAGGGATTGTAACTCTTCTTTTTTTGCTGACGTTGAAGAAAAATTCATGGTGAAATCAGCTTAGATATTAAAATTATTTTCAATAAAAACCATCAGAAAAGCATAAGCTTTCCCCAATTTTTCGATAATATGTAAATTCGTTATTTGAATCCGATGCTATCAAGCGTTCTGAGATTTGTATGCCAGATATCGAACCAATTTCAGCGTTAAAATACCGTTAACAGGTTTCAAATTCTTCCTAGGCCATGCTTTCAACTTTCTTGCTAAAGTTTTTTCAGCCGTACTTGCTAAAAAATTTGCCATGGTTCCCCCCTTCGTTCTCGCTTCCGCTTCTCCGGCCCGCAAACGTCTCCTGGAAATGGCGGGCATTAGTCCGATTATTCGGGTCAGTCACTTTGATGAATCGTCTTTACAGGCAACCAACACGGTGGAGTTGGTGGAAGCCCTCGCCAAAGCCAAAGCGGAAACCGTCGCCCCCCACTTTACCGATGCCTTAATTTTGGGTTGCGATTCTTTGCTATTGGTCAATGGCCAAGCCCAAGGCAAACCCGATTCCCCCCAAACGGCGATCGCCCGTTGGCAAGGGATGCGGGGTCAAGTGGGGGAACTTTACACCGGCCATGCCTTAATTGACCTGACCCAAAACCGTTGTTTGACTCAAACGGGTTTAACGCGGGTTTATTTCGCCGACGTGGATGATCAAACCATTCGCGCCTATGTGGAAAGTGGTGAACCGATGAATTGTGCCGGAGCCTTTGCGTTGGAAGGAAAAGGGGGATTGTTAATTGACAAACTTGAAGGCTGTCCCAGTAATGTGATCGGGCTAAGTTTGCCGTTACTACGATCACTATTACAGCGGTTGGGTTATTCCTTAAACACTTGTTGGCAGAAATAAACATTTGTCCTATTCTCGCAATCCCCATGAAGTTTTGTTAAGATACAGGCTATAAATTCTCAGAAAACACCGATGTCTTCCCTAACCCTTGCGGAAATTGCGAACCAGCTTGATAGCCCCAATTCCCGCGATCGCCTGATTGCGTTGGCATCTTTGCGGGAATATTCCGGCGAGGAAGCCGTGCCGCTAATCAAAAAAGTGTTGAACGATGAAATGTTACAGATCAGGTCAATGGCGGTGTTCGCCCTGGGCATTAAGCAGACGGAGGAATGTTTCCCAATTCTGGTTAAACTACTGGAAACCGATGCAGATTATGGTATCCGGGCTGATGCGGCGGGGGCTTTGGGCTACCTAGAAGATGAACGGGCCTTCCAGCCGTTGTGCCGAGCCTTTTATGAAGATACGGAATGGTTAGTGCGGTTTAGTGCTGCCGTTGCGTTAGGAAATTTAAAGGATATTCGTGCCAAAACCGTTTTATTAGAAGCCCTCAAAAGTCCTGAAACTGTCGTACAACAAGCGGCGATCGCCGCCCTGGGGGAAATCGGCGCAGTGGAAGCGGTGAATGAAATTTTGAAATTTACAGCCCACGAAGACTGGTTAATTCGACAACGATTGGCGGAAGCCCTAGGCAATTTGCCCTGCGATCAAAGTCAAGCTGCCTTGAATTTTTTGGCCAAAGATGATCATCCCCAAGTTAGCCTTGCTGCTCAATTAGCTTTGACAAAATTGGGGCAATAAAGGGCGATCGCCTTGGATTGTCTTCTCTTTAGTTGGCGTTGGTACTCTAAAAATGACTCATTTTGCATAAAAAAGGCAGCAAATGCCCCGGTATCACCTCCCCCAGAGTATATTTTCTTGCCTTGCTCTCTGGGCGGGGGTCATTTATCGTCGCGATAACTGTATTGAAACAGCTAACGATTCCTTCAAAACTTAGATCATTTACTTTCATTTGGACTCATCCAAAACAAGTCTAGGACTTCCTCTGCTCAGATGTATCTATACGCAGATATCTTACTGTATCTATTTATACCGTTTGAATTTGGGATTGCTGCTCCGATAACCTCTGTTAGTTTGGCGAAGATATTATAAGATATAATGGTCTGTCATTGACTCTTTTTCTGTGACTGAAAAGGCGCAACCATTATGAGTAATTCGGCTGATCGCATTTTGATTTTTGATACCACGCTACGGGATGGAGAACAATCCCCCGGTGCCACCCTAACGGTAGAGGAAAAACTGTCGATCGCCCGTGCCCTATCGCGCCTTGGGGTAGACATTATTGAAGCTGGGT
>JBJOGT010000470.1:0-4878 GCA_046048115.1 Cyanobacteriota bacterium
CAAGGAAAAAGGGAAATTCAATCGTTCAACCCGTTGCCCTTGCTAAAAATTTTTCCACAAATTACCGCGCCCCCACTGGTAGGATGGGCAAATGTCTCCAATCAGTTCTAGCCTTTGATAACGTATGCTGCAACTGACCCCCAGTGCTGCCCAGGAAATTAAACGCCTCCAACACAGTCGCCAACTGACCCATCATCATTTCCGTTTAGGGGTGAAAACGGGGGGTTGTGCGGGGTGGTTTTACCATCTCGATTTTGTCAGCGACATTGCGGATACAGATTTGGAGTATGAAAGTCAAGGGGTGACGGTGCTAGTGGATGGGGCGAGTGCCGTTTATTTGAATAATTTAAAGCTTGATTACGCCGAAGATTTGATGGGGGGAGGCTTTCGCTTTACCAATCCCAACGCAGCCCAGGTTTGTAGTTGTAGCCTGTCCTTTGTCCCCCGCTTGGAACATAGCCCAAGGGGTTAAGGATCTCCCTCCCCCTTGCTTGATAGAAAGGAAATGGGATCGGGTTTTCCAAGGACAAAAATAATCTAACCACCTGAGCCCAGGCGGGAAAAGTTAACTAGGATAAGGTTTTTCACAAATTATGCTTGCACTGTATTTGGGGTTGGCAGCGTTATCATTATCGATTTGGCTTTTTCTGCTGCTAGCCTGGGGCAATTTTTGGCGCTGTGACCAGTTTTTAGGGGGTGATTCAAGGGATTTACCGTCCTATCCTACCGTTACGGTTATTGTGCCAGCCCGGGATGAGGCCGACGTGCTTGATCAAAGTTTGTCGAGTTTGTTGCAGCAAGATTATCCAGGGCCATTGCAGGTGATTTTAATTGATGATCAAAGTACGGACGGCACGGGGCAGGTGGCCCTGGCGATCTCAAAGAGATCCGCTACGCGGTGCGCCGATAAGTTAGCCCAAACGGAACGCTTAGAGGTCATTACCGGGAAACCATTACCGTTGGGATGGTCAGGGAAATTGTGGGCGGTGGAACAGGGCTGGCGAGCTATACAGCAGCAGGATTCTCCCCCGGATTACATCTTGCTAACCGATGCGGATATTGCCCACGGCGATCAGACCTTGAAACAATTGGTGCATAAGGCAGAAAAAGAGGAGTTGGCCCTGGTGTCGTTGATGGTGATGTTGCGCTGTGAGAGTGGCTGGGAAAAATTCTTAATTCCGGCGTTTATATTCTTTTTCCAAAAACTTTATCCCTTTCCTTGGGTCAATAATCCGGCCCGAAAAATGGCGGCCGCCGCTGGAGGCTGTATTCTCATTCAACGGCAGGCTTTAACGGTGATCGGGGGCATTGCGGCACTGAAAGAGGCCTTGATTGACGACTGCACGTTGGCCCAAAAAGTAAAGGCTTTAGGCTTACCCATTTGGTTGGGGTTGAGTCGGGATAATTGGAGTTTACGTCCCTACGATCGCCTGGAAACCATTTGGAATATGGTGGCCCGCACCGCGTACACCCAATTAAATTACAATCCCTTGCTGTTGCTGGGAACCTTGGTGGGGATGGGGTTGGTGTATTTAACGGCCCCGTTAGCGGTTCTGCTTGGCATCATTTTCGCTAATCCTTATCTGCTCGCTTTGGGAGCGTTAACCTGGGGTTTAATGGCGATCGCCTACGGGCCGACTCTCAAACTTTATGGGCGATCGCCGTGGTGGGGGGTGGCATTACCCTTGATTGGCTTACTGTATAGCTTGATGACGGTGGATTCTGCTTGGCGTCATTGGCGGGGCCAGGGAGGTGGCTGGAAAGGGCGGGTCTATCCCCAAGTGAGTGATTAACGTATTTTGAGTAAAGATCTGCCTTAAGCCACCGCCATGAAACCGCAATTTGCCACCGTTGAAGCTTGGGAACAGGCCGAATGCTTGATGCAACCCGCTTTGATTCGCACCATCGATCAGTTACGACAGGCCCTAGAAACTATTCCCTGGCGTACTCGTTACGAAGAAATCCAAGATCCCTTTCCGGGGCATCAATTAATTCTCGAAAACGGCGATCGCCTTTATCGCGTTAACCTTTGGGATCTCTGCTTTCAGGTCTGTTTTGCCAACTATCAACCCCGTCCCTTTGTGGATAACTTACCCGACAATCAAGATCTCTTATTAGTGGAAATTGATCAGACGTTATTTGATGAAACAAACATTGATTGGACAGCATTAGATAACAAAGCCCAACGGTGTATTCAAGCCATGATTGCCGCTTTGCCCCCAGTGGTTGTATCCCCTGAATGATTATTTTAGATATTGGCGATCAATATCATTGATTTTTAATTGAATATTGTTTGTAAGGGATTTTAATTTCAATTTACGTCCGACAATTTCTAACACTACGGTGGATAAACCATAGCGTTTAATCCGAAAATTCAATCGACCCAGCACATGGCTAACCTTCACCTGGCTTAACAACAAAGGATTAACGGCAATCGGGGGCTGTTCACTGGCTTCGTAACCCCTCAACGCTAGCAGTTCCGCAACCCGACATTCAACCCACTGAATTTCCTGGGGTGATAATTTCTTTTTCCATTGGGCGAGATATTTAGGATCGGGATAATCGTAGGTAGAATTCTCAATAAAATCAAACATTCTTTCACTGAAATCAATACCAATAAAATGGCAAATACTCGTTAATATTTCGGAGGGGTTTTTGATCAAATCTTCGTAAGCAACTTCCAATAACTGTTCCGGCGCTATTCTTGCTTTTAAGCGAGTCAGATATTCCTCCGCCTTTAACCACCCCTCTACACCGTACCAAGTATTTCCCGACCAACCGAGTTGAACAAAGGACTTGGCTACATCCCTGGGATCACGGTACAAATAGATGAATTTTGCTTGGGGCCACAGTTTAGCTAGACAATAAAACTTAACATGAACTGTCGTCCCATAAATCGGTAGATTATGTTCATTTTGTTGGGTCAAAAAATCATTAACTAAATCAGTAAACGACAGGTTTTTATCTAGGGTTAGATGGCGATCTAAAAAAATGCGATTAAACCGTAAAAAGTCATGATAATCCTCAATTTTAGGCAAGTTACAATCATCGGTCATTAACTTGGTAATAAACTCGGATTCCCCTGGAAAATGAATTTGGGGATGGCTATTAATCATCAAACGGAGTAATGTCGTTCCTGAACGGTGAGCACCCACCAGAAATACGGGATTTTTCATAAATTTAGATCAAGAAGGGTTGATAACGGTTGCAACGTAACGCTTTGATTAGCTTTGATTAGCAAGGATGAGATAAATTACCGACGTTACTATATCAGAAAAATCTAGAAAAAATGTTGGTTGGAATCCTGCTGGGCTTCGCTAATAAATTCCACCACTTGGGCTTGATACTTGCGGAGTTGATGATCTACCCAATGTCGATCCTCACTGTTTGCATAAATATGAACTAGTGGTTCCCCAGCATCGGGTAAAATAAGCACCCAGTTATCCCCATTGGGAAAAGTGATTTTGACGCCATCAATTAACTCAATATGTTGATCACGATGAATTTCCACCAAATGGCGCATTAATGCCCCTTTCATTTTCCAAGAACAACGGACAGTGCAAGCATTGTGATAAACCCGTGGTAATTCCGCCCGAATTTGTCCTAGGGTTAGCCCCTGTAAGGTTAACATTTCCAGCATTTTGGCAATGCAAAACATGGCATCAAAACCTGGATGGAGTCGGGGAAAAATAAAGCCCGTTTCGCCGCTGCCCCCTAGGACAACATTGTGGTTTGATTGGGCGGCGGCCATCAGAGCGGTAGGATTGGCTTTGGTCCGAATGACTTTACCGCCGTGGCGACGGGCGAGATGTTCGACAGCGCTGGAGGCTTGGACGGGTACGACAATTGTGCCCTGGGGATAGGCTGTTAAAATCATTTGCACCATTAAGGCGGTCAAGAGTTCTCCCCGGATAGCTAAACCCGATTCATCGACCAATATTAACTGCTCACCATTGGCGGAAACTTGCACCCCTAAACTGGCTTCTAGGGCCACAACGACTTGACCTAGTTGGTTTAAGAGGGCTTCCCGTTCATCATTGGAAACGGCGGTTTGACGGAGACTGGCATTCAACACCACCGCATCGCAGCCAAATTTTGCTAGCAGTAGGGGCAGAATGGCCCCGGAAACTCCATAGGCGTAGTCAATGACAATTTTTGCCCCCCCATTATTAAGGATTTCCATATTGAGGAGGGTTTCAAAGGTGTGGCGATAGGTTTCAAGCACTTGGGCTGGGTAGGACATTTCACCGATTTGGGGAATACTGACCCGCCGCAGATCTTCTTTGAAATAAGCCCCTTCGATTTTTTTCTCGGTTTTTTTGGAAATGTTGATGCCCTGACTGTCTAAAAATTCAATTAATAGGTAATCTGGGCGATCGGGATGGATACGGACATGGATTCCCCCGGCAACTTTTAGCTTGGGGGCGATGGTGCGAGCAATGGGAATGGCGGTAGCTTCTAGGTTTTGAATGTTAACGCCGACGGACATTAATCCGGCAATCAACGAACGGGTGACCATGCGGGAAACATTGCGTTGATCCCGCGACACCACAATTTCAGCACCGGGTTTGAGGGATGAGCCATAGGCGGCCCCCAGTTTGACGGCGAATTCGGGGGTCATGTCGATGTTGACAATGCCGGAAACTCCCCGTTGGCCAAATAAATTGCGATGACCAGTGCTGCCCCAGATGAGATTGATATTGAGGATGGCACCGGGTTCTACCCGTTTACTCGGCCAGACTTTAACGTTGGGGTTGATTTGGGCTTCTTCCCCAATGATAGAGAGGGGTCCAATGACGGCCCCTTCTAGCACCTGTACCCGTCGTTCAATGCGACAGCCCCGGCCAATCACACAGGCTGCTAAATAGGCTTCATCTC
>JBJOGT010000471.1:0-6642 GCA_046048115.1 Cyanobacteriota bacterium
TAGATCCTGTCGCGGTACCAAGTTCTCCCGACGCCAACGCTTCTACCCCGGTCGCAGTGCTACCAACACTCGAGGCTTCCGCAAAAGCCCCTGTAGCTGTACTTTGATCCACAGAAGATAAGGCTCCCGTCCCCGTCGCAGTGCTGTTATTGCCCAGTGCTTGGGAATTTAGCCCGCTGGCGGTACTACCAGTTCCCGTAGACCGGGCGTTAGTACCGATAGCCGTACTGCCCAACTGACCAGTGGCAGCGGAATTAACTCCGATAGCGGCACTAGCAGAACCAGAGGCGATGGATGCTGTGCCAACGGCGGTGCTAAATGAACCGGATGCATTGGCTCCAACACCGCAGGCAAGACTATTGGCAATTCCAGTTCCCAGGGATGGCAAGGGAGCTGGGGATAGTGGGGTGGGAGCACCACCCGTTGCACAGGCATCGGCAAGGGCTCGTTCGCCAGGAATGATGGCAACCCCCAAAACGAGGACACCAAGGAGGGCTGGATATAAAGGAAGATTATTCATTGTTTTTGGGCAAATTTTAGAATTTTGCAGAATGTTTAGGGGGCGACTTGTACCAAAAGCTAGGATTTAAAGGCATTGCACAATAGGGCACCTCGATTAATTACCTTATTGGCAAAAATGACCTCGATATAAGGGGCTATTCTCGATAAACACCCCTATTTTTTGAGGTGCCCAATAGATATAGAGCTAGAACATGGAAAAATTAACAGAAATTTTTGATGGCATTGGGATTATCAAAATTTTAATTTTGTTAATTCAGTTAATCCATTTAGTTGCTCTAAAAAACCCTATTTGGATTATCAACGGTTAGCAAACCTAGCGAGTGGCAGTACAGATGAATAGATAGCACTTGGAAAAAGTACCTTATAAGTGTTAGAGTGATTTAAATTTCTAAATGTTTCAAAGTCACCCTCCCAAAAATTTGCTAGAATCTAAAAATAATTATGTCTAAATATTCTCAATTTTAAGTCAAATTATAATGAGATTGATGTGACAATTTTGTGAGGGGCAATGAACCATAAAAGTCAGGGTCTAAATCAGATGTTTGAGGAGTATTTAACAAAGTAGATTATCTAATTGAGCGATATCGAACGATTATAATATACTACATATTTGAGATCTGTCAAGGAACTAGCCTGGGGTGACAGGACAGCACCAAAGTGGTGACCTGTTGGGCCGATCGCCGCCGGAATTGGTCACAAACCTTTAAGGGTATCTACCGCAGCCTGATGCAATAGGGCATGACGATCCACCAGTTTTCCCATATCGGTGGCATATCCTCCGCCAATGACACAGGCCACGGGAAATCCCCCCGCCCAACACTCCCCCAAGACCAGTCTCTCCCGTCGATAGAGTCCCCAATCGGTTAGGGATAGTTTCCCTAGGCGATCGCCGCCATGGGTATCCACTCCGGCATCATAAAGTACTAAGTCAGGTTGAACCTGGGACAACAAATCCGGCAGGTAATTGGCCAAAATCTGCAAGTAACCATCATCATCTAACCCCTCCGGTAGGGGGACATCCCAGTCACTATTCTGTTTACGGTAGGGAAAATTGCCGTCACAGTGCATAGAAAAGGTAAACACTGAGGGATCCCCGCGAAAAATCCAAGCGGTGCCATCCCCTTGGTGAACATCTAAATCCACAATTAAAATCTTGTGGGCTAAACCCTGCCGTTGAATCGCTTTGGCGGCGATCGCCAGATCATTAAAGATACAAAAGCCGGAACCGTAATCGGGGTAAGCATGGTGGGTTCCCCCCGCTGTATTGCAGGCAATGCCCTGTTTCAGTGCCAATTGTGCCGTCAAAATGGTTCCCCCCACCGCAATCTGAGTGCGTCGTGCCAAGGCCTCGCTCCAGGGTAAGCCAATGCGGCGTATAGCCTTAGCATCCAGGGTTCCTTGACAATATCCCTGAACGTAGTCGGCGGTATGGACGAGTTGTATCGTTTCTAAGCTAGGAAATTGGGGTGTATAAAAGCTTAAATCCATTGCAAAATTGGCTTGTTGTAATTGTTCAAACAACAAACGAAACTTGGCCATGGGAAAGCGGTGTCCCATTGGTAGGGGGGCTACATACTCAGGGTGATAAACCACAGGAAGCGTCATCTTGCGTCACAATGCCAACTAATTCGATCAATTCAATTGCTTGTTTGCAGCCCTAACTTTGATCAACACCGATGGGACCAAAATACCGAACTGATGTAAGTTTTAGCAGAATTTGAGGGTTCCCTGTTCTTAACAGAAGGCAGGCTTCAATCCCCTGTGACTTTGACCGATTGAGCCACTTGGGACGCTAATTGCCGAGCTTGGTCGATGGATTCTGCCTGGGCAAGGGCCACTCCCATGCGACGGTAGGGACGGCTGGTGGGTTTACCAAATAACCTTAAATCGGTGTTGGGCTGAGTTAAGGCTTCGGCAATGCCTTGGTAACGGATGGTGTTACGCTCATCTGCGGCGAGGATTACGGCACTGGCGGCGGGGCCAGTTTGGTAAACGCGGGGGATGGGTAAACCAAGAATGGCCCGTAGATGCAATTCAAATTCGTTCAGGTTCTGGGAAATGAGGGTCACCATGCCGGTGTCGTGGGGGCGGGGAGACAGTTCGGAAAAGATGACTTCCTCGGCGGTAATAAAAAATTCCACCCCAAAAATCCCAGCCCCCCCCAGGGCATCAGTAACAGTTGTGGCGATCGCCTGGGCCTGGGCTAATTTTTCGGGACTGAGGGCGGCGGGTTGCCAGGATTCTTGATAATCTCCCCGTTCTTGACGGTGCCCAATGGGATCACAAAACAGGGTTTCCCCAGACCATTGACGGATGGTGAGCAGGGTAATTTCCAACTCAAAGGGAATAAATTCTTCGACAATCACTTTGACCGTATCCCCCCGTGCTCCGGCGATCGCCCCCTGCCAGGCCAGTTCCACCTGACTGGGATCATTGACCACCGACTGCCCTTTCCCCGAAGAAGACATGACGGGCTTAACCACATTAGGAAAGCCGATGGTGTGGCTGACAGTGATAAGCTCATCCAGGGTTTCAGCGTAATTATATTTAGCGGTGCGGACGCCTAATTGGGTTGCGGCCAACTCCCGAATTCGATCCCGGTTCATGGTTAGGTTGGTAGCGTTAGCTGTGGGAATCACCCGATAGCCTTGGTTCTCCAGTTCCAATAATTTCTCGGTGCGGATAGCTTCTACTTCCGGTACAATCCAGTGGGGCTGATGTTTTTTGACCACGGCGTCCAACGCATCTCCATCCAACATTGAAATGACTTCCCAGTCATTGGCTACCTGCATGGCCGGCGCATTTTCGTAGCGATCCACCGCAATCACTTTATTTCCTAAACGTTGAGCGGCGATCGTAAATTCCTTACCTAATTCCCCAGAACCAAGCAGTAAAAAAGTTTGGGGCAACGTGACGGCACTTTTCATAACCAATAGATTTCATTAACAGGGATGCTTTCAGTGTACAGGTTAAGCTTACCCCCACAAAAAACCATTTAATTCAGAAACTAACCACTAAAATCTTGACAAAAAAGTAGAAAAACTTAATCTTTGACCCTAGTTCAATAACTTTTTTTATGATAAATTTACCGAGGTTATTTTAGGAGCAAATTTTTATGTTTTCAGGTATTTCACGACGAGTCATGGCCATGACTTGCACGGGACTAACCCTATCCCTCGGTACCATTTCCTTGGCTCAGCCAGCCCAAGCCGATGCAGTTGCCCGCGCCCAAGGTCGTTGTAAGTTAGAGCGAGAAAATGTCATTGTCTTTGACGGACATTGTACTGCCATACAAAAACAACGGGCCCAGGGAACGGTTTTCGTCATTTCTTTAGATAATAGCTCTGAATTTCGGTTTTCGGGGCCCAATGAACAGGCTTTACAAGTGGAAACCTATGATGGTTTACATAATGTGACGTATCAAGATAAGGGGGATAAAGGTGTTTTTAAATGGGAAGCTGATGGTCAGGATAATCGTCTCGCTGTTAAAGTGGATTCTCTTCATAATCCAAATGCGTCCCACGACAGTAACAATGCGGGCAGTATTGCTTTAGGTGCGTTAGCTGGGGTTGCAGTCGGAGCCTTAATTGGTGGTCTACTAGGGAGTAATAGTCAAGGGGCAGCACCTGCGCCAGCCACCCCTGTCAAGGAAGGGGACGAGGTTGCCTCCCTACAAGATTTAGTGGGGGCAAAAGGTGGTCAAGCAGAGGGGACAGTTATTGACCGGGGTTTTATTTTCCGCAACGGGGAAAAGTTGGCTGACAGTTCCTTTACCTATTGGTCGGAACCTAACACTAACAATTGTGTTGTTATACGCACGACAGACGGTCGTTATGCCTCGATTACCTACGCTGCTAAAAATAAGTGTAATTAATCACAACTAATATTCACTGCGGCGATCAAGCCCAAGAATCTCCTCAATTTTTGTGGGGCAAGCGGGGGGGCTTGGGCCTATTTTGTCATCAAAATAAGGGCATCGGTGTAAGTTGACCTTCAGACGCCCCATGGGATAGAAAACGCTACGGTCACGTTGATCAATCTAATTAGGTTCTTTTCCCTAAAATAGCTAAGTTTTTTTACCACACATTTAAGTGATTAAATAATGACATCTTTCCCGGAATTGGGCTATTCCGTCTAACATTTCTTGTTCAGGTGCTTGGCATTTGCGCCTATGATTAAGGAATATCAAACGAAACTGGCTTTAGCTTTAGCAAGATACTGGTTTGTTGGTGCGAAGTGGGGATGGGCTGTCACTGATGGGCTGTAGCGATTGATGCGTGGTCAATTCAGGCTGATCCCGTAGTATCTTGTAGAGTAGCAAAGCGTTCCAGCGCCTCGTTTGTGCCCTTATTCTGTCCTAGAGGTTCCCATGAATTTGGCAGTTCCTGCTTCCGGTCTTCCTGTTAATGTTTCCACTAATGGTAATATGGTCAACCCAGAAGAGGAGTCGGTGCTTTATCAGCGGTTGAAGCTTGTAGAAGACCTGTGGGAAAGAGTATTGCAGAGTGAATGTGGTCAGGAGTTAGTGGATTTACTCACGGAGTTACGGCTCCAGGGAACCCATGAGGCGATCGCCAGCGAGATTTCCGAAGCGGTGATTATGGGAATTACCCAACGCATTGAACAGTTGGAGTTAAATGATGCTATCCGGGCCGCCCGGGCCTTTGCCTTATATTTTCAATTGATTAATATCGTTGAACAGCATTACGAACAAAACGAACAACAACGTAACCGCTGGGAAGCGTCCCAGGAAACCAATTTTTATGAACGGGCGGGCAATGAAGAAGAGATGGTGCCCCCCCTCAAGTTTGGGTCATCGTCGGAACCTTTACCGGTGGGCATTGACCAAGATCAAGTTCAGGCATCCGTAGGGACATTTGAATGGCTATTTAAGGAATTAAAACGGCTAAATGTGCCGCCCCAGCATATCCAAAATTTGTTGGATCATTTGGATATTCGTCTCGTTATCACTGCCCACCCCACGGAAATTGTGCGCCATACTATTCGCCGCAAACAGCGGCGGGTTGACCGTATTCTCCGTAAACTTGATCAACTCCAGGGGGCCGTCAGTGGCCGGGATTGGCTCAATACTTGGGATGCGAAAACGGCGATCGCCCAATTGACGGAGGAGATTCGTTTTTGGTGGCGCACCGATGAGTTGCATCAATTTAAACCCACGGTTTTGGATGAGGTGGATTATTCCCTGCACTATTTTGACGAAGTGCTGTTTGATACCATTCCCGAACTGTCTAAGCGTTTACAACAGGCGTTAAAAGAAACCTTTCCCCGGTTGCGTCCTCCCCGCGCCAGTTTCTGTTACTTCGGTTCTTGGGTCGGCGGCGATCGTGATGGGAATCCCTCCGTCACCCCGGAAGTGACCTGGCAAACGGCTTGTTATCAGCGGGGTTTAGTGCTGAGCAAATATCTGTTTGGTTTAAGTGAGTTGGTGGCGATCCTCAGTCCTTCGTTGCATTGGTGTAAAGTTTCCCAAGAATTACTCGATTCCCTTGAGCGCGACCGCATCCAACTGCCGGATATTTATGAAGAATTGTCCCTGCGTTATCGCCAGGAACCTTACCGGATGAAGTTAGCTTATATCACCCGTCGTTTGGAAAATACCCTCAAACGCAATGAACGACTTGCTAATCCAGAAGAACGGCAAATCATGATCAAAATGCCCGCCGAAAATCATTACCGCACTGGCCAGGAATTACTGGACGAGTTGCACTTAATCCAACGGAATCTGTCTGAAACGGGCTTAACTTGCTTAGAGTTGCAAAACCTGATCACCCAACTGGAAGTTTACGATTTCAACCTGGCCCAACTGGATTTCCGCCAAGAATCTTCCCGTCACGCCGAGGCGATCGCCGAAATTGCCAAATATATGGGGGTATTGGCCATTCCCTACGAAGCCATGGACGAGGCGCAAAAACTAGAATGGCTGGGCATGGAATTGCAAACCCGTCGTCCCCTGATCCCTCAAGAAATTCCCTTTTCCGATCGCACCTGTGAAACCATTGAAACCCTGCGAACCCTCCGCCATCTCCAGGCCGAATTTGGAGTGGATATTTGCCAAACCTACATCATCAGCATGACCAACGATGCCAGTGATGTGTTGGA
>JBJOGT010000472.1:0-2705 GCA_046048115.1 Cyanobacteriota bacterium
AGTTCCAGGGTATGACCTAAACCGCAGGAAATATCGGTGAAACGGGCTTCCCAGGCATGGTGGGGAGAAACCGTGTTGACGTAATTAGAATAAACAATGCCCCCTTTCATCACATTTAAAACATTGGGGTTGAAATTATCCTGGAGGCGATCATAGTTAAAATAATAGCCAGCATTGTTTAACCCCGTTGCCTGTAAAATTTCCGCTCCGGCAATGCCCTGGTGTTTAAAGTTATGGATGGTGTAGCAAATGCGCTGGCGTTCCATGCCATGAAACCGATAAATTTCGTATAACAGGACGGGGATTAGCCCGGTTTGCCAGTCGTGACAGTGGATCACATCGGGACGTTTATTACTCCGCAATAAAAATTCGATCGCCGCCTTAGCAAAGAAAGCAAAGCGCATGTTGTCATCCAACGCCCCGTAATAGTGACCCCGGTTAAAATAATTTTCTGGGGAATTGGGCTGAATAAAGAAACAAAGACGACCATGGACCCAACCACAGAAAACATTGCAAAAAATCGAGTTGCCATACCACGGCACTTCTAGGTCACGGTAAGCATCGTGTAGCCCCCAGATATGGTCGTAGCGCATACAGTCATACATGGGCAAAATCAGTTCAACGCAATGCCCCCGGAGTTCTAATTCTCGGCTTAACCCGTAGATGACATCCCCTAGTCCTCCCGCTTTGATAACGGGGGCGCATTCCGAGGCAACTTGAACAATGTACATAAAGGCTCCTATATGACCGTTTCCGATAGAGTTTGCAAAAATAAACGTCGAGGACAATTACTGGGGTGATCAACGAATTGCTTGTATTTTCCTATATTCATTATCAATTGCAAGGGTTTATTTCTAAAAGAGACGGGGAGGGCTAACGGCGATCGCCTTTAGTGTTTGGGAAGTCTTAGCCAGGAAAAGTCGGTTAAGTATTAGGACACAATCAGTTTTCCCAGTAGAATTAAGGCAGAGCCCATAACCCGACGACACTGCTGTCATTGTTGAGACTCCCCTGATGGAAAAATTATACGAAGGTAAAGCCAAAATTCTTTACCCCACCGCTGACCCCGATGTGTTGCTGACAGTATTTAAAGATGACGCCACAGCGTTCAATGCCCAGAAAAAAGGGCAAATTCAAGGGAAAGGGGTGATTAATTGCCAAATTTCGGCGGCCTTGTTCCAATGGCTGGAATCTTTGGGTATTCCTACTCATTTTATTGATTGCCCGGCGGACAATCAGATGCGGGTTAAAGCCGTGGCCATTATTCCTTTGGAAGTGGTGGTTAGAAACATTGCGGCGGGCAGTTTATGTAAGCAAACCGGGCTAACTGAGGGAATGGTGTTACCCTTTCCGTTGGTGGAATTTTATTTAAAAGACGATGCCCTCGGCGATCCCCTGTTGACCTGGGAGCGGGCATTGGTATTGAATTTCACCGATGAAGCGGGCTTGATGGAACTCAAACGCTTAGCACTAGCAATTAACGGGCATTTGCAAACTTTTTTTAGCCAATGTGACATTACGTTGGTGGATTTTAAGCTGGAATTCGGTACTCACCAAAGAAAAACCATTTTGGCAGACGAAATCAGCCCTGATACCTGTCGGTTATGGGACAACCAAGTCAGTGATCCCCAGGCACGGGTATTAGATAAAGACCGATTTCGGCGAGACTTAGGACAAATTGAATCGGCTTATCAAACAGTGCAGACCCGTGTGCTCGATCAGGTGCAACAACTCCAGCCCTAATGCCCTTTCGGAACCTTTTGTCGTACCGGTAGTCAACCAACCAGTTTTAAACCTTGCACAAGTGCCTTGTCAGGATTCCGACGGGATTCGATAATGGGCAAGCAATCGCTGCGAAATGTGAGCCTCTCGCGGCGTTAATTTTTGGGGCTTATGGCCCCTACTTGTTTTTTGGCTTGAATTTGGGTGTCAGGACGTGTCAAACCAGAACAAAAGCGTGACTCTTTCTTCGTATTATCGACTTCTTCTTTTAGCCAGTGGTCTGGTTATTGGTGCAACGCCTGCCCAAGCAACTCAATCGTTCTCCGCCACAACTTTTTTGGTGGAGGGATCGACTTCCCATTGGCCGGTTTCTGCTGAGGAGTCGGCTACGGAAATCGCGCCGGATGTGGCGGCCCCCGCTAACCTGTCGTCAGAGGCTCCGCAAGCTATCGCAGCAACTTCCTTAGATAAGGCTGATCCAGAGGCGATCGCCAGCGTCTCGGTTTCTGCCTCCCCGGTTTTACCCCCCAATTCCGAAAGTATCGCCATTGCAGTGATCGCGCCGCCGGAGTTGCCCCCAGAAATCCCGGCCGTCGAAAATCCCGAAGTCAGTCAATCATCAGACGTTGTCCAAGCCCCCTTTGTTAACCCGGTTCCCCCTCAGTCAGCAACGCCGATTCTGGCCCAAATGCCTGATAATCTGCCCGATGAAGTACCCGATGAACCTGAGTTAGAAGTAGAAACTGAAACTGAAACTGAGACTGAAACTGAGACTGAAACTGAGACTGAAACTAAGGCGATCGAAAATAACGAAAACAGTGAAGAAAATACGGATCCAGCCACGGCAACCCCTCCCCCAGACACCACCGAAACACCACCTGAATCCCCTGAACCGCCGTCTCTTCCGGTAGAAGAAGGTCAACCTAGCTCCCCCCAAACCCTCCCTAGTTTTACGCCGACAGATACGCCTCCCGAATCAACCG
>JBJOGT010000473.1:0-4267 GCA_046048115.1 Cyanobacteriota bacterium
GATGGCGAGACTCGAACTCGCAAGGCAAAGCCACACGCCCCTCAAACGTGCGCGTATACCAATTCCGCCACATCCGCGTTATGTGATGATTCTACCATGGTAATTCGCCAAAATATCACTGAATTTTTTCTGGGATTCCCCTCGCTCAATGCGGTTTGTTGTTGGTTGACGATGGGACGATGGGGGCGAAAGGTGTGACGCATTAATTCTCTGTGGGAAGGGGATTAGGTCAGATAAAAGTTGGTAATCATGGCGAAGAGAAAGACAAACAAAACCAGTAATCCGAAGAGATAAAGTAAGGGTCGCCAGCGGAATGTCACTAACCATAACGCCAGGTTTTGGAGATTGAGGAGGGCGCTGAGCAGTAAAAAGCCAAGACTAGCTCCTAGCCACACCTGATCGAGCAAGGGCACAACAAAGCCTTGGTGATGAAATGATCCGAGGGGCAGGAGAAATCCTAGACCCATCATTACTAGGGTTTGGGCAATGGGTTGCTGTCCCGCCCATTGGAGCAGGAAGGATTGGGGTAAAAACAAGACACTACCAGCGGCGATCGCCGTTCCCAGCACTAAAACCCCGCCAAACTCTTGGGTTTCTTCAATGATGTTGCGACCGAATAACTGTAACTTTTGTGACCAAGAAAAGCCGGCGATCGGATTGACGCCACTGCCAAAAATGAGACCCCCATTGCGTTGGAGAGGATCGGCATTCGATGGAAGAGGAATTAATGCTCCTGATCGTAACAAGGGGACATTCACCAAGGGGGTCACTTCTTCATCGTCTTCCGCCTGCCGCGACACACGATAGGTACTAAAAATCAGACCAAAGACGATTGCCATAAACCATGTCAAGGCAATTTGTAAAAAAATTAACCGGGGTTGATGATTTAAGGTGAATAAAATTTCGGCGATCGCCAAAATGTTGAGTAGCGGTGCCGCAATTAAAAAGCTGATGGCAAAGGGGATGGGTGCTCCCTGCAATAATAATCGTCTAGCGATGGGAACACACCCCAGGGGGCCAACCGGCAGCAAAAAGCCCAGGGCACTGCCAACAAGACTGCCCAAGAGACGATTACGGGGAAAATTGGCCACCCATTTTTGTTCATCTGTCCAAATCAAAAATGTGCTAGACAAGGTAATTCCCAATAGTAGCCAGGGCAAAGAGAGTAAAAGGGAGCTACTCAAAAGGGTGATAAACTGTCTTAACAAAACAAAATCATTCATCAACACAACGGATAAACACTAAAAAACAAAAAATTGCTAATCTTCAGAAAAATTATTAGCATTTTGCGTGTAGCCATGATTATAGGTCATCAAGTCAATGGGGCTAATCTTCCCCCTCCGTGGCATTATTTAAATTAGTGGTCAAACGAAAACTAGGAGCTTGGTAGTCCTCTGGTAAATAATTTGCGGGAATTGTTGTCATATTGCCATCCCGTACCGCTCGATAATGGGGAGATAGAATTTCAATATCCACTTCGTTGCATTTGTCCTGAATATTTTGATGCAGATGGGAATAGACGACTTGCATTTTATAGGGTTGATTGGTATATGCCTTCAGGGTATAAGCCACATAAAAATCATCAAGACTTGTTTGCACGACAAAAGGCTCTGGATCTTTTAAGATTCCATCTGAATCTAGGGCAGCCTTGACCAAGGTTTCATGAACTTTGCGCCAAGGAATATCGTAACCCAGGGTAATCGTTGTCTTTAACAATAAAGGTTTTCTTTCGTCCCGAATTGAGGCCGTAAAATTAGTAATTTCTGTGCCGAATAAACTGGCATTTGGCAAGGTTATAATCTCGTTATCGGGGGTAATAATTCGCGTGGAAAGCATGGTTTTTTCTAAAACGCGACCCAAATTTTGATTGACTCGAATAACATCCCCAACCTGGAAAGAACGGGTATAAATTAAGACAATACCACTGACAATGTTGCCAATAATTGCAGTGGAACCAAAGGTAACCAGCGCCCCGATAAATACTGAAACCCCTTGAAATCCTGTGGAATTAGCAGCGGGTAAATAAGGATAAATTAAAACCACTGCGAGGCCAATAATCAAAAAGACGACAATATTATGGGTCGGATTTGCCCATTCCGGATAAAAACCTTTAATTGCTAAACGTTGCCGACTAACTTCATCAAAAATAAAACGGGAAAGCCGAATTGGATAAAAAGCAATGACTATAATTAAGGCAATGATAAATAAATTGGGCAAATAGTCAATAAATCCTTCCCAAATTAGACCAACCGCACTCCAAAAATAATTCAAAATTCGACGGCTTATGGGTTGGGTCAGGGGAAAACATCCCAATAATAATGGAATATAAATATAAAGTAGAGTCAAATTCGCGCTAACGCGGGTAATACGGTATATGAGTTTTAAACTTTGGGTAACTTTTTGACGTGAAATAATCCCCATACCCCGTTCTTCAAATGTTTCTAAGCGTTGCCTTTGCCAATCTTCAAAACGATTAAAAAAGGTCGGCATTAGACGATTGAGAAGATACAAAAATAAGAGAAAGAACGCAGTGGCGATAACAGCGCGAACTAAGCCCGTTAATACCTGCTCTGGCGATCGAATTGCTCGATATTCTTTGATGGCTGATTTAATGGCCTGGATACGTTCTTCAATGAGTTCATCAGTAGTTAGTCCAGTGATTTTCGCATCTGCTGGCGTCACAACTGTAATGAGTAAATCATCAACAATAATTCCCCTAAAAGATTCGATTTTGACAACCTTAATGTTATCTAATGTAATGGCATTGTCTTCAGCAATTTGACGAATTTTACGGCTAGTATCCCTTGCTCGGGTTTGGGTAGAAATGCCCCCCAATTCTGTTTGCATTTCAAATAATACATCTCCATTCAACATCACCGGGGCTGGCCTAATACCGTTTGCTTCTCCTGTTGGGTTATCTGAGTCCGTATTATCTGTAGTAGTTGCTTCAGCGGATTTGGCAATTACTTGGGCTATTCCCCTAGGGCTAGTCTCCCTGGAAATTTTCCCAGGACTTGCTGTTAGATAGACCGGGGACACTAACCAAAGTACCACACCTAAAATAAAGCAAAAAAGAAAGCGCACTACTTTAGAGGGCATCAGAAACTCCTGGGGATAATGAAGTTAAGCAGTGAAGTGGTTCTAAAACGTAAAGCCTATTCTAGCTGCTAAAGGTCTGATGGATTGTAACAATCATTTAAGACTGAAATTTTAGTAATATAATCATGATTCAAAGGCTCTGCTAATTGATCTAGAAGGCGATCGCCAATGGTATTTTCCTAAAAACAATCAATCCAACGGTTTTCAATGGCTAGAATTGCAAAGCGAATAAACTTCACTCAGAATGCTTTTTGAGGGGATGATGCCAATTTATCCAAATATCCTGTTCTTGAAATTCACAGGTGTGGGGTTGTTTATTCCCAATTAGCTCTCGTCCATAGGCCACCGATCGCCCCAAGAGCCAACAAAAATTTGCCAATAATAAACCACTTTTTCCGTAAAACTTGGCGAAATAGCGAGATCGTGATTTGTAAAGATAATCGGCAG
Source organism: Cyanobacteriota bacterium (assembly GCA_046048115.1). Taxonomy (GTDB): domain Bacteria; phylum Cyanobacteriota; class Cyanobacteriia; order Cyanobacteriales; family Microcystaceae; genus Synechocystis. The sequence continues at coordinate 3,547 of JBJOGT010000473.1, forward strand.
GGCGTTTACGAGTCAAAATATCGGCCTTTGTCGAACTGCTACCACCGCGCAGATGAATGACCCGAGCTTGGGGAAAATTGGCCACAAGCCAACCAGCCTGATAAGCACGACGACAGAAATCCACATCTTCATAATAAAGAAAGTAGGACTCATCCATTAAGCCAATTTCTTCAAATACTTCTCGACGAATCAGAACGCTGGCAAAACTAGTCCATTGATAAAAATTGAGTTCATCACTCACAGGGATTGGGACATCAAAGGATTTAAGAAGCTTGGTAATAATACTCGTTGAAGCCCCTGCGATCATCTCACTTGCTGGGGAATGGAAGCGAAAACAACTAATTTGAGGCTCACCATCGGGCCACTCTAGCCGTGGACTCAGTAAACCAACTTTTGGATGTTCTTTTAATGTGGCCAATAGCAAATCAACCGTCCCAGGTAAAACCAAAGTATCGCTATTTAGTAGCCAATAAACCTCGGCATCAATTGCCTTTACCCCTAAATTATTGCCCGCAGAAAAGCCGCCATTGGTCTCCGCAACTAGGAGGGTTAACCATGGTTGCCAATGGTTTTTCTCGATTGATTCCTGGAAAATTTTGACAGATTCATCCCCCGACGCATTATCAACTAAGATTACGTGGTGCCGTTCTGGATTTATTTGTAACACAAGGGAATCCAGACAGTTTAGGGTTAATTGGGGGGTATGGTAATTGAGGATAAT
>JBJOGT010000474.1:0-3536 GCA_046048115.1 Cyanobacteriota bacterium
TCACATTAATTTCATCGGTTTCCTTGTTGCGGAACATATAAAAATCGTGATCCACTAACTGCAACTGGTCTAGGGCTTCGTCAATGGACATGGGCGGCATGGCGAAATACTTCATCCGTAAAACTTCCGAGGGTAATTCCGGGGCGCGATCGCCGATCAAATCCCCTTCCACCGGTTTATCTTCAACAATTTCGCTGGTTTTCACATGGCTATGCTGTTTGTCCTGTAAACGCTCTTTGTATTTACGCAATTGACGGGCAATTTTATCGGAAACTAAATCAATGCTGGCATAGAGATTTTCGCTACCTTCTTGGGCTCGGATCACTGCGCCATTGGCATAGACCGTCACTTCTGCTTTATGTTTATCACTAATCCGCGCATTGCGGGCAACGGAAAGATGGACATCGACTTTGGTGGTAATGCTTTGGAAATGTTTAACCGCCTTTTCTACCTTCTCTTCTACATAATCATGAATTGCTTCCGTAACTGTGATATTATTGCCCTGAATTAACAGTTTCATACTGAATTCTCCCTACTGTAGATTGATAAAAAATGAAGGAATAAGGATCACTAAATCGTGAAAGTTTTGGGTTGGCGGCTACACAGTGAGGCACGAGCCAAGGGATTGATGAGACAACCAACGAATTTAAGAGAAGTGGGGTGTAATCATCTCTTTATGTAAAGCCCATTAATTAAGTTTTTTAGGAATAACCATTGACAAAACAAGCAAAGCGTTTGAGGTTTGAAAAATTAAAAATAATTTGATGTGATCAAATCCTAGGGTTTTGGCTGAAATGTCAAGGAATAATACTCTCCTAGAAAGGGTCAACGCCGTTTAAGTCATCTTTAAGGCTACCTTCAGAGTAGCACTATGTATTGAACAAAACGTCGCTTCACAGATCATTTTGATGTTCCTTTGCATCTCTTTACATTTCTTCATCTATCCGTCCCACAGATCCTGACTAGCCATAATCTGGGATGCAAATCATGGTACAAGTCAATTGATGGGGGCGGGGGCCGTTCGTCGTCTGTCGTTTGTCGTTCATTGAGTCCCTGGTCGAGGGGAAGGGGTAACTGGAAATCGAGATTCTTGGAATGGGCTGAAGGCGGCGATCGCCAAATTAATTTATCCCGATAAACAAGGCCGCAGATTCGTTGCAACGATGTTTTTGGGGTGTTTTTGGGGATTATTGGTGTAATTATTGGCCGTAGTTTACTGACATTTATTCAAACGGTTTCGTTACAACTAACGAGGGCAAGGGTAAGTATCCCTGGGATTGCTACAGCCATTCTGGGGGCTTTTATTGCGATCGCCGTTTGGGGTCTGATCAATAAAGGTTAAATGGAAAAACCCCACAATAACCGGGGAGTGTGTAATGCCTTGCGTTGATCACAATTGGGATATCATGATGGGCACAATCGAGATAGTTTCAAGGCCATGACTATGACTATGACCTCTCCCCTGGTCGGCATCATTATGGGTAGTGATTCTGATTTACCTACTATGGAAGCGGCGATCGCCGTTTGTGAAGAATTTGGCGTACCGGCCGAAGTAGCCATTGTTTCCGCCCATCGTACCCCCGAGCGGATGGTAGACTATGCCAAAACTGCCCAGGGCCGGGGCTTAAAAGTGATTATTGCCGGGGCCGGGGGAGCGGCCCACTTGCCGGGGATGGTAGCCGCTTTAACCCCTCTGCCGGTGATTGGGGTTCCGGTACAAACTCGTACCTTACAAGGAATTGATTCCCTATATTCCATTGTGCAAATGCCGGGGGGAATTCCTGTGGCGACGGTGGCCATTGGCAATGCTAAAAATGCAGGGCTATTAGCAGTACAAATACTAGCCAGTCATGATCCCAACCTACTGAGTAAAGTCGAAGCCTACCGTCGGAGCTTGGAAACGATGGTTTTAGCAAAACAACACCAGTTAGATCAACTCGGTTACCAAGGCTATCTGGCAAAGGCAGATCAAAATCCGTAATAATGCGGGCAGCAATACCTTCTTTTTTGCCAATGATTGCCCCTATGTCTCCCCGGTTTTCTATGTGGTTTCGCTATTGCCTGAGCGGTCTCCTAATTGGCTTGTGCTTATTCTGCCCCGGGTCCGCAGGGGCGATGGAATCCCCACCCACTGTGATCCTCACCGAAGAACAGTTACAGGCAGGGGACGCCTTAGCCGATAAAGCTTTTGCCGCCACCGAAGCAGGGGATTTTGCCATCGCAGAGCAATATTGGACACAGTTAATTAAAGATTTTCCTCAGAATCCGGCGGTCTGGAGTAATCGGGGCAATGCCCGGGTGAGCCAAAATAAAATCGATGCGGCGATCGCCGATTTTGGCCATGCCATTGAATTAGCACCGGATCAGCCCGATCCCTACCTCAATCGAGGAACGGCCTGGGAAGCCAAGGGGGATTTTGGGGCGGCGATCGCCGACTATAACCAAGTTTTAGCCATTGACCCCGATGATGCCTATGCCTTTAACAATCGTGGTAACGCGGAGGGCGGATTAGGGGACTGGCAAGCAGCCCTGGCTGATTTTCAACACGCTACGGCGATCGCCCCGGACTTTGCATTTGCCCAAGCTAATACAGCCCTAGCATTGTATGAACTGGGAGAAACCCAAAAAGCCATAACCACCATGCGAAAACTGGTGCGAAAATATCCCATGTTTGCCGATATGCGCGCCGCCCTAACCGCCGTTCTGTGGGCAGAGGGGCAACAGGGAGAAGCAGAAAGTAATTGGGTCGCCACGGTGGGAGTAGATGGGCGTTATCAAGACTTAACCTGGGTAAAAGATATTCGACGTTGGCCCCCCAGGATGATCAACGCCCTAGATCAATTTTTGAGCCTGAACTAAGGGGATTCTATCCTTCAATCCGAAACCCTAAACCGCCAAATCCACCTGAACCTCACCGTTTTCAACTCTAACAGGAAAGACCGGCAGCGTTTTTTCCGCCGACATTTTACCCATCAATTTACCGACAACCGGGGGAAATGGGGTCCAATCCTTAATAGCACCACTGCATAAATCAAAGGCACTGCGGTGGAATGGGCACACGATCGCCCCATCCTGAATTTTGCCACTTTTCATAGGCAGTTTTAGATGGGGACATTGGTTGCTAACGGCATAGAGGGTTCCCCCCTCGTTCAACAATAAAATGGGTTGTTGATTGAGTTTAACGACTTGACGGCTCCCAGGGGGAAGATCGCTCGCTGCCAGGGCTGTTGTCCAAACCATAAATTTTAAAAGGATTTCTCAGAATATGTTTAAAAAGTTCTAAGCAAGGCGACGCAACATGACGTTGATCGTGGCAATGTACAACATTGTCTCACTAGTGGTGGGTAAATATTCATAGTCTTTGCTTCAACGACGATACCGACCAAACCAAGAAAAAGTGCCTTCCCCACCCCCACCTCTGGGTAAGACTATGGGTGGGTTCCGTCGGAATCTCGACATCTACTGAGATACAGAATTGGGCGTAATACCCGTCCGCCCTTCTCACTAATCGCACTCTTTTGATCTGGGACTCTTCG
>JBJOGT010000475.1:0-3124 GCA_046048115.1 Cyanobacteriota bacterium
CCGTCGGATAATCTGGGGTTCTTCCATTTCATCGTCATTGGGAAGGTTACCCACGATCGCCTCCATCAAATCATTCAGGGTCACTAGGCCTTCGATGCCACCATATTCATCGGTGATCAGAGCTAAGTGGGTTCCTGACTCCCGAAACATTTCCAGTACATTTAAAGATCGGGTACTTTCGGCCACAAATAAGGGCGGTTGCACCAGGCTTTCCAACTCAATCGGTTGCCCCGACCATTGACAATTCAAAATATCCTTAACCCGCACGAAGCCCAAACAGTCGTCAAGGCTGTCCCGCCCCACCGGAAACCGAGAATAGGGGGTTTCTAAAATTTCCCGTTGATTTTCCGTCCATTCCGATTCCAAATCCAACCAGGCGATCGATGTCCGGGGGGTCATCAATGTCTTAACGGGGCGATCGCCTAAGCGAAAAACCCGTTCCACCATTTCCTGTTCCGCTTCTTCAATCATGCCGGCCTTTGTTCCCTGGCGAATTAAGACCCGAATTTCTTCTTCCGTAATGGGGGATTCTTCTTGGGTGCGAATCCCCAACACCCGTAACAACCCATCGGTGGAAACCCCTAGTAAATAGACAATGGGAGCAGTTAAGCGGGCCAGCCACTGCATGGCCGGGGCCACATTACACGCAATTTTCTCTGGATTACTGAGGGCAATGCGCTTGGGTACTAGCTCCCCCACCACCAATGATAAATAGGTGATCAAACTAACCACCAGAAAAATCCCCAGGGGGTTGGCATAGGGCTGTAGTAAAGGAATAGTCTGTAAAAACTCCCCTAACCGCCGCGCCACCGTAGCCCCCCCCACAGCCCCACTTAAAATTCCCACCAACGTAATGCCAATCTGTACCGCTGACAAAAAATTATTGGGAGAATTGGCTAATCTAAGGGCTAACCTCGCCTTACGATCGCCCCGTTTTGCTAACTGCTCCAGCCGGACTTTACGGGCTGAAACAATGGCAATTTCCGAGCCAGCAAAAACCCCATTCGCCACCACCAACACGAAGATGAGAAAAAATTCCAGCGCAACAGGAGAGGAAAACATTCAATTTAGGGGATGGGGAATAGTGACAAAACATTATTAACTCAAATGATGTCGGAGGAGCGGAAAGATGGGATGGGGGCATTTGGGGCTGGTTGGGTTGCCAAGGAAGGGTTAACACCGGACTGGTGAAAATTTAAGGTTTGTAACCTGACTCCCCCAGGTGGCTGAACGTTGACCGTTATTTAGGATAGATATTAACACCGTGAAACCCCTACTCGCCCTGGGGGAAGCGCTCCCAAAGGTCGGTACATTGCCGTAAGCTCCGATGATTGCCTTTCCCTAAAATCAGGTGATCCAGTAGGGGAATTTGCAAAAATTGGGCCGCTTTGAGAAATAACTCGGTGAGTTGAATATCTGCTGAGCTGGGATCAAGGCCCCCCGAGGGATGGTTATGGGCGATGATCAGACGGGTAGCCCCCTGCTTAATCACTTCTCGAAATACTTCCCGGGGATGAATGACGGTTTCTGTGGCAGTGCCGATGGTAATGACCTTAGTGGCCAATAATTGGTTTTTGATATCCAACATGACAATGGCAAAATGCTCTTGCTCTTGCCACATCAAATCATGGCTGAGGGCGATCGCCGCCGAGTCGGGACTATCAATAACCATTTTTTCTAGGGGACGACTTTGAAATACCCGTTTTCCTAATTCCACAGCAGCCAAAATGGTGGTGGCCTTGGCGGGGCCAATACCAGGAAAGGCAATTAACTCCTGGGAGTGGATATTACGGAGCACATCCAGGGGATCACAGCGATTTTGACCTAATTGTTGGAGGATATATTGTCCCAAACCCACAGCGGAGAGCTTACCTTTGCCTTGACCCGTGGCCAATAAAATAGCGATTAATTCGGCGTTACCTAAATGTTTTGCCCCATATTTAAGCAAACGCTCCCGTGGCCGTTCATCTTCGGGTAAGTCAGCAATGCGTAGGTTATACATGGCGATCGCCTATCCCGACTCTGGATAAAGATTGGCGTTCGGGGACAATCCCCCCGGCACAATGGGGACAGGCTTGATCCGCCGGGGAAAGGGGATAGCCACAGCCTTGACAGAGGAAATGGGACCCAACATCTAAACCATTTTGCACGGCAACTCGTTCATCAAACACAAAACATTCTCCCTCCCAAAGACTGGTTTCAGGGGGTATTGTTTCTAGGTAATGCAAAATACCACCCTGTAGATGGTACACGTCGGTAAATCCCTGTTGGCGGAGATAGGCCGTCGCTTTTTCACAGCGAATGCCACCGGTACAAAACATAGCCACCCTAGGCGTTTGCTGGGGATCTAAATGGCGCTGGACATAGTCAGGAAAATCACGAAAACGTTTGGTGTGGGGATTGATCGCTCCTTGGAACGTGCCGATGGCCACTTCATAATCATTGCGGGTATCAATCACCGTCACACTGGGATCTGTCAGTAACTCATTCCATTGCTGGGGGTCTACATAGGTCCCAACTTGATCAGTGGGATTAATAGCTGGTAAACCTAACGTGACAATTTCGGGCTTAATCTTGACCTTCATGCGCTGAAAAGGCATTTTTTCCACCCAAGCATCCCGGCGGGTTAAACCGTTAATCCCTAAATCCTGTTGAATTCTAGACACTACCGCTTCCACGACCTGAGACTGACCGGCGATCGTGGCATTAATCCCCTCCATGGCTAACAAAATTGTTCCCTTAATCCCCTGGGTCTGACAAAAATTTAGCCAGTCTCTTTGTTTCTGGGTCAAATCCTCAACGGCAGTAAAGCGATAAAAGGTCGTTACCTGATAGGTCATGATTTAACGAAAAAAAAATTCTTGCTTGTTTTCAGCCTCTATGGCTATAATAGCTGAGGTCTGCAATTCTTAAACGTTAACAGACCGTTACTGTCGGGGATTTAGCTCAGTTGGTAGAGCGCCTGCTTTGCAAGCAGGATGTCAGCGGTTCAAGTCCGCTAATCTCCATAAATGTATAGAATTAACATGCTTTGCTAGACTTTGGTCTAGGTTTACCACGCTATTCTGGGATCACAACATCTTCCCCTTAATGATGGGTGACGAGTTAAGCAAAAAGTGCTTCT
>JBJOGT010000476.1:0-3601 GCA_046048115.1 Cyanobacteriota bacterium
TCATTAGATAAAACGGAATTAATTCCAGTTCGTAAAAAATGATGAATAGTAATAAGTTTTGGGACATTAACGCCCCAGAAACCCCCGCATTAATTAATAAAATTAGGGCGTAGTAAAGCCGGGATCGGTCTAGGTTGGGGCCAATACTATAGATGGCAACACCGGTTAATAAACCGTTCAGAATGACTAACGGTAGCGATAAACCGTCAATGCCAAGGCTATAGGTTAATCCTAATTGGGGAATCCAGGCTAGGGTTTCTTGGAATTGAAATTGGGAATTAGTGAGATCAAATTTGAACAACACTAACAATGACCAAATCAGGGTCAAAATGGCAAATAATTCCGTGACTTGTCTCAGCCGTTTGGCTTCTATATTGCCGGGAAAAAATCCGACAATTAATGCCCCGGCGATCGGTAGTAATAATAAAAGAGTCAACATTGTTAAATATGGTTCAGTATCAATAAATGTTAAAGAGATATTAAAGTCAATCAATCAATAAAAGTTATCCTACAGAGCTTGACCGAATAGGGAATAACTCAGAAAAGCACCAATCAAAGTTAGCCCCAGGACAATAGATAATACATAAAATTGAGTTTGTCCCGTAACATTATATTTAAGACTTTGACCACTAAAAATCGTAACTAAGCCAATTAAATTGATTACTCCGTCAACTACCACCGTATCAAACCAGTTAATGAGACGGGAAATCGCATCGATAATTGCCACAATGGTGATTTTATAAAATTGGGCGGTGTATAAGTCGTAGGCAAAGAAATTTTGCAAAGCAGGGAAGGGGAGTGTTAAGGGTTTGGTAATGGCAGGGTTGAGATAAATAAAGGCTGAAGTGCCTATGCCCAATAGGCTAGATCCCAATAAGATTAGGCTTAAATTAACATTTAAGTCGGAAATGCTCGGTAATAAATGCCATTGGCCCAAGATCAGCGGTATGTGGAGCGCAAAACCCACCATAATTACCATCGGTAGCACCACTGCCCATAATCCTTCGGGCGATCGCCCGGTCATAGGCTTGGGTTTGCCACCGAAGATTAAACAGAATTCTCGGGTCACATTGAAAGCCGTCAAAACATTAACCAACAGTAAAACCCCGACTAAAATCAGTGATTTGTCCAGCAAGGCTTCCGTTAGTTTTAACCAGGCCCAAAAGGTGCCAAAGGGGGGTAAGGCAATCAATGAAACAATGCCCACCAGATAACTTAAGCCCGAAATGGGACGACGGGACCATAGCCCACCATACTGGGTTAAATCCTGGGTAATATTGTTTAAAATAATCCCCCCGACACACATGACTAAAATAGCCATGGCTAAGGTATAGGTCAGGATTAACTGCAACGCCGTTGCCGTTTGTCCCGTCCCCACTGCGATGAAAACTAAGCCCATATAGGCACTCACTACATAGGATAGGGAACGTTTAATATCCACCTGGGCGATCGCAATTAAAGACGCCCCGATCGCCGTGACGGCACCAATCCCAATCATGACCGTTAACGCCGTAGGGGAAAGGACAAGAATCGGTTGAATTTTGACTAATACCCACGCCCCCGTTGACACCACCACCGTATTTCTTAAAATCGTGGCAGGAATGGGACCTTCCATCGCTTCATCTAACCAAAGATGTAAGGGAAATTGGGCACATTTACCCAAGGGTCCTGCAATTAGCGCTAAACAAAGGAAGGTGGCCAAGGTGGGATTGAGATCTGTGGTCGTTGCCCATTGGGCTAACTCATCGTAATTCCAAGTTCCTGCTAAGGGCAGTAACGCCACCACGCCCATTAATAAAATTAAATCTCCCACCCGTTTCGTCAAAAATGCATCCCTGGCCCCGGTAACTACTAAAGATTGATTAAACCAATAGCCAATTAATAGATAGGTTCCCAACGTTAAAATTTCTAGCACCACGTAGCTAAAAAAGAGGGAATTACACAAAACCAATGTACATAAACCAGCTTCAAAAAATGCCATTAAGGCAAAAAATCTGGCCCATCCCCAATCTCTTTCTAAATAGCCAACCGCATAAACTTGAGCAAACAGATTAAGCCCTGTAATCAATACCAAGGCAACAATATTAACCGTGGAAACTTCCAAGTCAAGGCTAATGCTTAAATCCGCTGCCTTTAACCAGGGAAAGGATAGATCAATAGCGGGTTTATCCCAGATATAACTGAGCACTAACAGGCTGTGGATTAACGCGATTAAGGTCATTAAAATACCGATATAACCAGCGGGTCTCGGCCCCGTTTGTCGTGTCAATCCCGGTGACCAGGGAATCGCCAACATTGCTCCTAACAGCGCGTAACACGGCACAAACCAGACGGCATAACTCAGGCTTTCTAGCATGGGAATTGGGGGAGGTAAGCAACTAACACAAATCCTATCAATCATGCCTAAATAAGCTCAGGCAATTTGAGCCTAAAGCAGGATTTATCATAGACAAGATACAATAAACACTGGTCAATACATAGACAAAAGATTATTCATTGATTTTCATCATAGGGCATGGATAATCCGAATGCAATAACCATTCGCTTAATTGAACAATAAAGATTTCTAATCTACTTTCAGGGACATTACGCCAACTTCCCCCATGGGATCGATGGACTGGGTTGGGGCGATCCGGCGGGATATATATTATTGCCAATCAAGGGCTGAGTCTATGACATAGTAGGAGAGTCAACCTGATTCTGGTTTCATTGGTACACTCCATGGCTGCCGACCTTCCGACCCTGCTGGCCCTTGATTTTGATGGTGTAATCTGTGATGGTCTCTGGGAATACTTCCAAAGTACGAAACGAACCTATCAACAGGTGTGGTTGTCTTCCTCATCCACGGATCTAGATGACTACGCCGAGACTTTTTATCAATTGCGTCCGGTGATTGAATCTGGGTGGGAAATGCCGCTTTTGCTGCGGGCGTTAGTGTTAGGGACTGATCCAGAAAATATTCAACAAAATTGGCCGGCGATCGCCAAGGAATTATCTGCTCAAGAAGGCATGGGCAAAGGGGAGTTGGGGCCAATCCTTGATCGGGTTCGGGATGATTGGATTCAGCATAATTTAGACCAGTGGCTAGGGTTACATCGCTTTTATCCGGGGGTACTCGATCAATTAAACGCTTGGTTAAGGAATGACAATCCTCACTTTCTCTACATTGTCACCACTAAAGAAGGTCGCTTTGTTCAACAACTACTCCAGAGTCAGGGGGTAAATTTTCCGGCGGATCACATTATTGGTAAAGAAATTAAACAACCTAAGTACCAAACCTTGGAACAACTATTAGAAAAACATCAAGTCTCCGGCGATCGCCTTTGGTTTGTGGAGGATTTACTCAAAACCTTAACGTCAGTGGCTCAACAGCCTGGACTAGAAAAAACTCAACTTTTTTTAGCGGATTGGGGTTACAATACGGCCCAAATCCGTGCCTCTTTACAGTTTCAAAATCGTTTTCGGTTATTATCATTATCCCAATTTACTGGAGATTTTGAGCAATGGATTGCAGATTGACCCTAGGTAATGAAGGAAGTCAGTCCCTATGTTAAAGTAAAAAAATAAAATAAATAGGGTACTTAAGAAAATGACTTTTAGT
>JBJOGT010000477.1:0-4718 GCA_046048115.1 Cyanobacteriota bacterium
TGCCAAATTCAAAAATTGATGCCTCTGAAAGCCTTACACAAAAAGAGCTTAACAATTCTTGATAATCTTGGCAATCGTTGAAACAACGCAAAATCCTTCTGAATTTATTTTTGCTGACTTACTTCTAAACAAATTTCCTTCAATGGCGAGTCGATGGGCACTGCCGAGAATAATGTCTTCAATGGTTGGTGGGCAGGCACTGCACTACTAAGCGAAAAATAGGCTGATTATCCGAGGGCTCTGTATCGTTCGCTAATGCCCTCAACTGATTACGAGCCTGATGGGTTAAACAACCGTGGGTCATTTCTTGAATCCCATCTAAAAGCAATAACGCCCGCTTTTTTTTCACTGCTCTTTTAAACTTATGGAGACTGTCCAAAATTGCAGGACGGCGATCGCCTTGAGTAAGGAGGTTTTTCCGGATGTCAATTCAGGACACACTCCCAAAATTTGGCTCACCAACAAACCCCGACCCCCGAGAGGACTTTGTGGCTCCAAACCGATAATCAACACCGCACAGATTTTCCCGGTCCGCAAATTCCACAGTGGCGAACCACTAGAGCCAGGGGGTTGTCAAATTATCTTTAAACTTTAGTAACCCTGATTCCAAACAAACTTGTCTTTTCTCCAGTGGGGTGAATGATTGTAGGAAGGGACATCCAATCAAGGAGCCTAAATTTAGACGTTTTAAAATCAGTCTCTGACCAATTTTGCTTCATTCACCCATCGCAAAAATGCATCTAACGAACCACTGAGGAAGGTTGAAGTCTGATTCCACCGCCACACAAACTATTGTGGAAGCAGGTTCAAAAATCTGATGATTGCCTCTTTTCTTAATGGTCGCAGACCTCGTATTCAAACCTAATACGCACTTAGTTGTAACCAGTTCGCCACTTTACACCTGGGTCTCTTTTTTGTCAGATATCATCTTAAATTCAAACTACGCTTCAGAACTCTCTGTTTCAGGCTTAATTTCCGTTTCTCCCCCTTTAGCTGCTAGTTTTTCCTTTTTCTTGCGCTCAGCCTCCGCCGCATCTTCAAGCACTTTCAACAATTGATCTACTTTTTCCAGATTGCTGCGATAAAGGTCTAAATCTTTGGCCAATTTTTCGAGGGAAATATGTAAAGAATCTGCCAATTTAGTCAAATAATCTTGCCGTTTTTCCTCGTTATCCTTCACCTCGGGATCCCGGTCTGCTAGGAGGGTATACAGTCCAATGGCAAATAAACGACTATATTTAAACGTTTCCCGTTGATGAATGCTGGTTAAGCTATTGAGAAGAAGATTATCGCCGCTGGCTTGGCTACTGGCGGCCGCATTAACCCAGTCGTCCAAGCTAATGTGATGGGCGCTGGCGGCAACCTTTTCCGCATCTTGCTTCACTTGGTCGGGATTGAAGTCCGCGGCTTGACAGAGGGCGTTAAAAATAGCGGGCAATTGGTCGGCGGGTTGATAGCCCTGCATGAAGCGTTCAAAGGAGGTGACAATGCCTAGGGCAAAAATAGGATCGTATTTAAAATCGACATTCACACTTAGCAGGTGCATTTCTACCAGCAATTCTTCTACGAAGCGTCGATAGATGGAGCTGATGGGACGGCTATAGTGGGCAAAAAATTTTCGTTTAGCGTCAGAAACAGTGCGAATTTTAGTCACAGGACCGATTGCAAAGGGGAGGACAAGTCTTTATTCTCCCTTGTTAGGCTCGCTTTGCCAACCGACATTTTGGGGCGAGGGGCATCGGTGGGCGATCGCCGTGCGGTATATTAACTGCCAAGCACATAATTTTGCGGTAATCAACAAGGGTATCCATGGCTTCTCCGATGTCTGTGTGGCGATCGCTGATGTTTACAGAATTTTCTCCGACCCAGTGGGGACGGGGCAGTTATCTCCATTATTTAGTGGGCTTGGGTCAGGCTTGGACAAGGGGAAGTTGGCTTTGGCCGGGCTTTGAGGCGATCGCCACGGGCTTATTAGCGGTGATTTACATTGCGGCCCCGTTTACCTCGACGACCATGTTGGGGGTCTTTATGGCCATCTGTGGCGGGCTGTGGGGGTTGTTAACCTTTGCGGATCGCGATTCGGTGGGGTTAACGCCGATCCATGTGTTGGTGTTTGCCTATTGGTGTATTGCGGCGATCGCCACGGGTTTGTCCCCGGTTAAATCAGCGGCAGCGGTGGGGTTAGCAAAGTTAACGGTCAATTTATTTGTTTTTCTTTTGGCGGCGCGGGTATTGCAAAAGCGGCAATGGCTGAATCGGCTGATTTTAGTGATTCTGCTGGTAGGTTTAGTCGTCGGCAGTTATGGCATCCGGCAACAGGTGGACGGCGTTGAACAATTAGCTACCTGGAATGATCCCACCTCGGAGCTAGCCCAATCCACTCGGGTTTATAGCTTTTTAGGCAATCCGAATTTACTCGCTGCCTATTTACTACCCATGACGGGGTTAAGTTTGGGAGCTTTATTTGCTTGGCGGTTGTGGTTGCCCAAGGCCTTGGCGGCAACCTTAGTGATTGTTAATTTACTGTGTCTGTTTTTCACCCAAAGCCGGGGCGGTTGGATCGGATTAGTGGGTTTACTCGGAGTGTTTACCGGACTGTCCTATTACTGGTGGTATCCGAAGATGCCTCGATTTTGGCAACGGTGGCTATTGCCGATCGCCTTGGGTCTTGGCTCAGCGGCAATTATTGCGGCCTTCGTGGCGGTGGAACCCATTCGGATGCGGGTGATGAGTATTTTTGCTGGACGGGAAGACAGTAGTAACAATTTTCGCATTAATGTTTGGGAAGGGGTCAAAGCCATGATTCGCGCCCGTCCCATCATTGGCATTGGCCCCGGCAACGAAGCCTTTAACCAGATTTACCCGTTGTTTATGCGCCCCAAATACACCGCCTTGAGTGCCTATTCCATTTATTTGGAAATTCTGGTGGAAACGGGCATTATCGGCTTTACCTGCATGATCTGGTTATTATTCCTCACCTTTGCTAAAGGCTGTCAACTGATCCATGCCTGCCGTCAACGATCCGCCCCAGAAGGGTTATGGATTATGGGGGCCCTAGCGGCGATCGCCGGTTTATTAGCCCATGGCGCAGTGGACACCGTTTGGTATCGTCCCCCGGTGAGTACCCTCTGGTGGTTCCTGATGGCGATCATTGCTGGTCAATGGGCCAGTGCTTACAACCAAGAACGGGACAATCTAGGACATGGCTAACATCCGTTGAATCGGTTTCAGCGCTTTGGCCATGGTTGCCGCTGGTAGGGTAATTTCCGGCGATCGCCGTTTCATGGCGAGATAGAGTTTTTCCAGGGTATTTAAGCGCATAAACGGACATTCATTACAGTCACAATTATTGGTGCTGGGTAGGGGAATAAATTGCTTCGCCGGGGACGCTTTTTGCATCTGGTGAATAATACCCGGCTCCGTTCCCACAATAAATTTTGACGCGGCTTGGGTCTGGGAATAGTTCAATAACGCCGTGGTGGAACCAATGAAATCCGCATGGCGCAACACGGCTTCCTCGCATTCAGGATGGGCAATAATTTGGGCATCAGGATATTGCAGGTTCAACTCAATTAAGCGCCGTTCCGAAAAGGTTTCATGGACAATACAACTACCTTGCCAAAGTACCATCTCCCGCCCCGTTTGTTCCATCACATACCGCCCCAAATTGCGATCGGGGGCAAAAATAATTTTCTGTTCCGGGGGCAATTGTTCAACGATTTTAACCGCATTGGAACTGGTGCAAATAATATCGCTCAGGGCTTTAATCTCAGCGGTGCAGTTAATATAACTAATCACTAAATGATCGGGATATTGGGCTTTAAACGCCGCAAATTCCGCCGGGGGACAACTATCTGCCAGGGAACATCCTGCGTCCAAATCGGGCAATAACACTAACTTATGGGGATTTAAAATCTTGGCCGTCTCCGCCATGAAATGTACCCCAGCAAAGACAATCACATCGGCGTCGGTTTGGGCCGCTTGCTGGGATAGCCCCAAAGAATCCCCTAAATAATCGGCAATGTCTTGGATGGCAGACTCTTGATAGTAATGGGCCAAGATCACAGCGTTAAGGTCTTTTTTCAATGCCTGAATGGCCCCGACCAAATCGCGGGGTAGGGTTTCTTGGGGGGGGGCAACGGCCGTGAACACAGGTTAAGGCTCCTTAATGATTTATAGTTAATTCTACCATAAAATTTTGTTAAGGGACGGCCCCAGCAACCCAGGCTTAACGGGTGTAGCGATGTTTAATCCCTGGGGGAAAGACAGTAGGATCGCCGAGGGGATGGAGGGTAAGACGGGGAGATTGGGCTAAGGGGGGAACATAATGGGCAAATTCGCTGTTTAAGCGACAAATTTGGCGTTGAACAATCTCAGCGATGGCTTCGGTATTCAGATCTTCGGGGTTAACATTGGCCGCACATTCCACGGCGATCGCCAGGAAGGGGTTTTGATCGGCGTCTTGGTCAATGGCCATCACGAATTTACCGGTAACCTGGTCGCGGAGTTCGGGTTGTTCTAGACCAATGGCAATATTTTCGGGGTAGAGATTTGCGCCGTAGAAGGACAACACAAAATTGGCCCGGCTAAACACATACACAAAGGGTAGGGCATAGGCCGTTTCCGGCTGTTCAAGGTGTGATAAGGGATCAAAACCCTGTTGTTGCAAAAAGCCCATCAGGTCGGCGTAACTGACAATGCCCCCAGTATCAGCAATG
>JBJOGT010000478.1:0-5302 GCA_046048115.1 Cyanobacteriota bacterium
AGCAATTAGCAGCAGCGGGATTAACGGTATACGGCGGTGTCAATGCCCCCTATGTATGGGTGAAAACCCCTGCCGGTCTCAGTAGTTGGGACTTTTTCGATAAATTACTGCAAACGGTCAATGTGGTCGGTACCCCTGGCTCCGGGTTTGGTGCAGCGGGGGAAGGCTATTTTCGTATTTCTGCTTTCAATAGTCGGGAAAATGTGGAAGAAGCCATGGGCCGCATTACCGCAACGCTCAATGGGTAAATCCCCCCCCCGGAGATGGCCCATCAAGATAGGAAGGGCGGGGTGCTGCGCCTTATGTTAGCCCCCCCGTTTCCTTCTCCCTGGGACATTTGCGGCTAATGGGGTTTCTCCCATTTAGAATTGTTTAAAGGATAACCGACTTCCTATTGTTTCCTAAGGGTTTACTATCCTTCTACGGGAACCTCAAGCTGCTTGTTAGGAAAAATCAGATGTCGATGGTATTATCTATGGCATCGTTCACAGACTTGTTTTCCATAATCCCTGTAAATGAGGCAATGAACATGGCAGAAGCACCGATCGCTCCGGTGGTTTTGGTCATCCTAGATGGCTGGGGCTATCGTCCAGAGACCCGCGCAAATGCGATTGCCCAGGCGCATACCCCCGTCATGGACAGCCTATTGCAGACCTATCCTAATGTTTTGATTAATACATCGGGTAAAGATGTGGGTCTGCCCAAGGGACAGATGGGAAATTCCGAAGTGGGACATTTAAATATTGGGGCGGGCAGGGTTGTGCCCCAGGAATTAGTACGCATTAGTGATGCCATTGAAGATGGTAGTTTTTTCCATAACGAAGCCTTGGTTAATATTTGCCAGCAGGTACGCGATCGCCAAGGGAAATTGCATTTAATTGGTTTGACCTCCGATGGCGGGGTTCATTCCCACATTGAGCACTTAATCGGTCTGATTGATCTGGCTAAATTGCAAGGGGTTGGCAATCTTTGTATCCATGCCATCACCGACGGACGGGACACTCCCACCACAGAAGGGGCCAGGTTTGTTGAACAGGTGCAAACCCATCTAGACAAAATTGAATTGTGTCGCATTGTGACAGTCAGCGGTCGTTATTACGCCATGGATCGCGATCGCCGTTGGGACCGGATTGAAAAGGCCTATCGGGTGATGACCGGCGAGGGGGTCGGGGATGGGCGCAGTGCGGCCCAGGTAATTAAGGATTACTATGCCCAGGATTTGACCGACGAGTTTATTCCCCCAACACGGGTGGCCCCAGGGGCGATCTCCCCAGGAGATGGGGTCATTTTCTACAACTTCCGCCCGGATCGGGCCCGCCAACTTTGTTATGCCCTAGTTAATCGCCATTTCGACAACTTTGAACGGGAAAGAATCCAGCCCTTGGATTTCGTCACCTTTACCCAGTACGATCCCCAATTGCCGGTGGTGGTGGCCTTTGAACCCCAAAATTTGAACAATATTTTAGGGGAAATCATTGCCCGCGCCGGTCTCAAACAATTCCGCACCGCCGAGACTGAAAAATATCCCCATGTGACTTACTTCTTCAACGGGGGACTCGAAGAACCTTTCGAGGGGGAAGACCGGGAAATGCTCCAAAGTCCCATGGTGGCCACCTACGATAAAGCCCCTAAAATGTCGGCTAAAGCCGTGACAGATACAGTGTGTCAGGCGATCGCCAAAGGCACTTATTCCCTGGTGGTGGTCAATTATGCCAACCCCGATATGGTGGGCCATACTGGCAATCTAGAAGCGGCCATTACGGCGATCGAAGCGGTGGATATTAGTTTAGGTCGGTTGTTAGAAAGTGCGTCAAAAATGGGGGGAACCGTGATGATCACCGCCGACCATGGCAATGCGGAATATATGAGTGATGAAGAGGGAAATCCCTGGACTGCCCACACCACCAACCCCGTACCCTTTATTCTGGTGGAAGGGGAAGGGCGAAAAATTCCTGGCCATGGGGGTGAAGTTCAATTGCGGGAAGGGGGACGATTAGCGGATATTGCCCCAACAATTTTGGATATTTTGCAATTGTCCAAGCCATCAGAAATGACCGGAACCTCCCTGATTGACCCAACACCGGTAGATGTAAAACCCAATCGTACCCCGGTTAATCTTTCGCGCTAGTGGTTTAAGATAAAAGACTGGGATAACTGCCTTTAGATAGCTTAAATTTTATGACCCTACTCACTGTTTTACGAATTATTTGGATGGCTTCGGCGGCATTTTTAACGGTTTTAGTACTGCTCCATAGTCCCAAAGGCGATGGTCTAGCGGGAATTGGCGGCCAAGCCCAGTTATTTACCAGTGCAAAAAGTGCTGAAAAAACCCTCAATCAGGTCACTTGGACATTAAGTATTATTTTTATCGGTCTCAGTATTATTTTGAGTGCGGGCTGGTTAGCTAATTAAGGATTGCCGGTGAATGGGATCATTGATGGGCTGAAGGGTCAATATTTCACAAGGATGGCTCGATGGGGATGGACTTTCCTAGTCGGCCTCTTTTTTTGTTTAGGGTTGAATGTCTCAATTCATGCCCAATCCAGTGCCCTTGATAGCTTCGCTTTGCCCGATGCCGCCGTTCACCCCTTGCCGCCGAGTTTGCAGAATTTGAGCTTAACGACCGATGGCGATGATTATTTCGACCTTGTTCAACCCTCACCCTTGGGCCATTTAGTCTGGTCACAATTTCCCGTTAAAGTTTATCTCGATACCCCTCAGAATTTGACCCCCGACAGTGCCGAAGCTAAACGACGACAAATTTGGCAAACGGCAATTAAAACGGCGATCGCCGACTGGCAACAATTTTTTCCCTTGGTAATTATTGGAGAATCGGATCAGGCGGATATTTTGGTTGCTTACCGAGAACCACCGCTGAATCGAAAAATTGATCCCCAAACGGGACTGATTACTTTTGGCCCTGCCCGTACAGCCCAAGCTCGCTATGAATTTTATTGGAGTGAAGAAACCCCGCCTCGTTTACGGCATCGCATGACCATTGAGATCAAACCCGGCCTAGGGGCTATTTCGTTGCAAGCCACAGCCCGCCATGAGTTGGGTCATGCTTTGGGGATTTGGGGCCACAGCGATCGCCAAGCAGATGCCCTGTATCCGTCCCAAACCCGCGATGTACCACCCATTTCCCAGCGGGATTTAAACACGTTATTGCGAATTTACCAACAACCAACGCGATTGGGTTGGCCAAGGCCGTCGGTTAGCAATGATCATGACGGTTATCGCAGAAGACATTGATATTGATGAGGATTTTTTGAATATGAATAATAATTTGACTTGGCCAGTAGCGTTAACGAATGCGCTTAGATCAGGCTTAGAAACCATTGATCACCCATTGCCACCGGATTTTTTAAATTGGATTGATCACTATCAACAATCCCTTAAAAATATTGAAAACCCTCATATTTTATTACTAGAACCGAATCCCTTAAAATTCTGTGCAGCGGCGATCGCCTTTTTGAAAAAGAGCGAAGGATCATTATTTTTGGGAAATCCGGCCTGGAAAATTGAAGAATTACGCCAGGTTGCCCACTTATTAAATCCCGATCGCCTTTGGAGTAGCCCCGAAATTACAAGCCAATGGTCACAGATCAATCAAAATATTAACCATGAGTCTCGAAAATCAATACTGCATTACAACGATGAAATACTCATTTTTTTTCCCACCGGGGGATCATCCGGAGGCATTCGCTTTGCTGCCCATTCTTTATCTACCCTAACCACTGCGGTAACCGGATTACAACAATTTATCAAATCCTTTTTACCCCCATCGGGTCAGATTAATTCCTTCTGTGTCTTGCCCCTATTTCATGTCGGTGGCTTCATGCAATGGTGGCGATCGGCATTAACGGAAGGTCAGTTTTGCCTGATGGATTATGCCACAGTGAAAAATAATCCCCCTCGGATTCCAGAAGATTTTGTTACGTCCTTAGTTCCTACCCAATTGCAATATTTATTAGACAATCAACCCCAATTTTTAAAACAATTTCGCGTCATTTTTTTGGGCGGCGCACCGGCTTGGCCAGGGCTATTAACCCAAGCCAGAAAATTGCAACTTAACTTGGCTCCTACCTATGGCATGACAGAAACCGCTGGGCAAGTTGCCACCCTACTGCCAACGGATTTTTTGCAGGGAAGAAGTAGTGTCGGGAAAATCTTACCCCACGTAGAAATGATAATGCTTGAACAGCAAAATCTATCATCAAAAAGAAAAGCTTCCAAGTCGGATGACGTGAGACTGATTAATGTTATCTCTGATGCTTTATTCTTGGGTTATTATCCCAGCTTAGGCAATCAAATTATTTTTTTTACCGGGGATTTAGGCTGTTTTAAGCAAAAATATTTGCATATTGTCGGTCGTTATAATCGCAGAATTATTAGTGGGGGAAAAAACATTGATCCCCTGGAAATTGAAACCTGGTTGTTAGATCAAAATCTAGTGAAAGATATTGTCATTGTGGGCATTGACGATCGCCATTGGGGAGAAGCAGTGACGGCCATTTATGTCCCCCAGGATCAGGTTAATCAAGATCAAATTATCGAAGCCTTAAAAACCTACTTTGCCCCTCATAAATGTCCCAAACATTGGTTGCTTGTTCCCGAAATTCGGCGATCGCCTTTGGGGAAAATTAATTACGCTGGACTTCAATTATGGGCAAAGATGGAAATTGACAAGTAAAGCGGGGTTTTGGGATTGGCGATCGCCGAGAAGTCCATGATGCGTAAGCGGTGCTCTCAGTTCAATATGCTAAATTTGTTGTCATTACCCAATTTTCAATCGATTAATCTAAAATGAAAAGGGCAATTGCCACGAGGAGAAAACGATGTCAGTGATGATTGAGACTGAGTTAAAGGATGCCCTCAATAAGCTAGACCAACGTTTTGATCGCCTGGATCAGAAGTTAGATAAAATTGAGAGCGATCTGACGGATCTGAAAGTTGATATGGCAACAGTGAAGGCGGATTTGACAACGGTAAAAGAGGAAGTCAAAGAGCTTAGAGGTAGTCAACGCGCTCAGATATGGGCATTAATTGGGATTATTTTTACGGCGGTGGTCAGTGCGGTTATTCAGTTTGGCTTTTTTTTCAAGGTTTAAATACGGTCAATGTTATGAGTAAAAAAATAATTACGTCAGACATATTTGTTGCTTATTCACAATGTCCTCTGAAAGCATTTCTTCTATTTTTTTCAGATGATCAAGGTTTTTTTCATGATTATCCAAGGATTCTGGAAGAGAGAAGACAAGTTAACAAAACACAGTATCTTGAGAAAATAAAGCAATCTTAC
>JBJOGT010000479.1:0-2818 GCA_046048115.1 Cyanobacteriota bacterium
TCTAAGCAATGGTTAGGGTTTTCTCCCATTGTGGAGCAGATTCAGTTACCCAAAGTGACCCCGTCTTCTTCTTTACCGTTAGAGGTACGGGATTAGTCGGGATTGTTGGTTTATTGGTTTAAAAAATTCTATGGCGATCGCCACTCTTGTTATGGGGGGTGATTGCCTTTGGTCGTTGAAGTAAATTGTGACCGCCCCTTAATCCTCTTTTTCCACCAGGGTAATACGCCGGGGTTTGCTGATTTGATCCAAGCTGGGTTTCAGGGTTTGCAACGTGATCTGAATCTCTTCTAATACCGTTTCGAGGGTGGCTTTTTCCTTGAGGGTTTGCAATGTCCGATCTAGGCTAGCTTGGAGTTGACTAACTTCATTAATTTCGGCGGAATGTTTGGCCAACTGCTCAACCCGTTCTTGGAGGGCGATCGCCGCTTGCTGGAGAGACGTATTGAGGCTTTTCCGGTCATCCCGTAATGTGGTCTGGAGATCATCAAATTGACGAATAATTTTTTGCATGTGGGTTTGCATGACCTCCATTTCCCCACTGACGGTGTGAAGGAAGCCTTGGGCCGCTTCTTCGGCATAAATTTGGGCCGGTTTAATCAACGCATCGGCACTGGGAATTTTGGCTTCAAAGGACTCGATTAACCCCTGGATAGTCTGTTGTAATAATTGGCGATCGCCTTGGAGCGTTGCCCGGAGGGTTTCGACTTGGTCCAATAGGCCGGCCACCTGGGCTTGGAGGGGCTGCACCTCCTGACTAAAACTACGGGCTAAACTTTCACTGGCCTTATGGGCATAAATCTGGGCCGGTTGAATGAGGGCTTCGGCGGTGGGCAGGCGTTCAAGGAAATCCTGACGATCCTGCTTCATGGCCAATTTTAGCCCGTCCAAATGGCTTAAAAAGGCTGCAAGCTGGTCCTGGATCGGTGTAATTTGTTGATTGAAACGTTGGGCCACTAGGTCAAGGTCAATTGTCTGGGGAGGGGAAACCACGGGGTCGGGCTGGGCAACGGGTTGGGTTAACACCGAAAGACGGTTTAAAAATTCCTGGCGATCGCCCTGCATTCCCGCTTGTAACCGCACTAGTTGGGTCAGCAATCCTTCAATGTGGGCCTGGATCGGTTTCACATGGTCGATAAAACTCTGGGATAGGCGCTGGGAAGCTTGTTCGGAATAAATCTGAGCCGGTTGGATCAAGGCCTCTGCATTGGGTAGCCGGTTCATAAAGGCTTGGCGATCGCCCGCCATGGTCTGTTGTAAATCCTCTAGATGGGCAATCAAATTTTGACGATCCCCCTGTATGGTCCGTTGTAAGTCCTCTAGGTGTGTAACCAAATGTTGGCGATCGCCCTGCATGGTCTCTTGTAAAGCACCCAATTGATCGAGTAACTCCTGCACCTGGGACTGAAGCGGTTGTAACCCTTGGCTCAACTGGTCTGTTAGACGCTCTAACGCACTTTCTGCATAACGCTCGGCCGGCTGAACCAAGGCCTCATGGCTAGGCAAGGCCATCAGGATTGACTCATCAACAATTTCCCGCAGACTTTCTTCATCAACCCCACCATCCGCTGTTTTTTCTTTTAAACGGGGCAAAATCTTATCGTTAATGTAAATATCAATACCTAATAACAAGCGCGACTCTTGCCGTTCTACCATCACTAGGGGAATCATCACCAACACACTGAATAAGAGGGCCAACAACGTCGTGTCAAAGGCCACCGCTAGGCCACTGGTCACCGTCCCGATCCCCTCTTTAATTTGGGCCACATCGCTGGATTGATTTAAAAACTTAGAAAACCCATTGACCGCCGAGCTAATTCCCATCACAGTACCGATGAAGCCTAGCAAAGGAATGGCCCAAATTAAAATCCGGGGCAGCGTATAGGAAGATTCGGACTTGGCCTGATAAAAATTGGCATCTTCCACCGCAAAATCCGTGGCCACCTGCCGACTATGGGAATAGATATAAGCCCCTAGCACCCGACTGCAACGCTGGGCCAATAAGTTATTTTCCTTACCCAATTGGGCCTGTAGGGCTGTCACCCCCTGATCCGTTGGTTTAAAGGCAGACACCGTGAGGGGGAAATAATCTTTACGCAATTCCCCTAATTCCCGCCGAATTTTCAGCAACTTGAGCAACAGAAAGACAATCACAAAACTAGCAAAGGCGATCACTAAAACTTGGGTGAAACCCCGCTCATAAAGCAAAATTCCCACGTAGGTTGCTTTTAAGGGCAACATAAGCAAATAAATCGCCGCCGTTAGCAACGCACTAAACCCCAAAATTTTTGATGAGGGAATATCCAATTCTCGGCGATCGGATTTGAGGGAATTTAAGACCAGCTTGAGGTTCATAGCGTAAAACGAAAAACTTAGAGATAGCTCTAGGGAAAAAGCCAGGGAATCTGCCCCCATCCTCGCTAATGGGAGAAAATCTAGACTGTAATCACCCAGTGCAACGGTCTTTGACAGATTAGAAAGCAGAATTAACCTTTGAGTGTACAGTTTCTTCTGTTTTTTGTCGCCAATGATCATTCCCTTTCCCTGGCGGCGGCGGTTCAACTTTCCCTGTCAGTATTGCCCCGGAAGCCCCAGTGATTCCCGTTATAAAAATTTCAGTGTAATTACGGAAGTGTTTTTGCCTTATACGTTTAAAAATAAGAAAAAACAACTGTTTTGAATCATCCAAACAGCAATAAGGAGTCGAAAACCTGTTTAAAAAATTTAGTCGTGGGCTTGACTGGGCAAAGGCTTCAGCTTTTATTTCCACCATAAATTCCACAGACCATTAATATAGTACAAAAAATTGTTCAAACAC
>JBJOGT010000480.1:0-5072 GCA_046048115.1 Cyanobacteriota bacterium
AATGGTAATTAAAGATCAATTGGTAGGGACGTTTAAGGAAAAACCCCAGACCAGCGAGGGCTGGATTAATGGGGGCTATTTCGTTCTGCATCGTTCTGTGTTGGATTTGATCACTGGGGATGAAACGATTTTTGAAGCAGAACCACTGCATAGGTTAGCCGAGAAAGGTGAATTAGCTGTTTATCAGCATTCTGGATTTTGGCAATGTATGGATACCTATCGGGAACTGGAATTGCTCAACGAACTCCACACCAAGGGAGAAGCACCGTGGCAAGTATGGCAATAGACCCTAATTTTTGGCAGGGTAAGAAAGTTTTGGTGACGGGACATACAGGCTTCAAAGGTGCTTGGTTGTCTTTTTGGTTGGTTAAAATGGGCGCAAGTGTAGCCGGATTAAGTCTGCTCCCCCAAACCCAGCCTGCCTTGTTCGAACAGCTAGCTTTAGAGAAGCAACTTGATCACCGCATTGGGGATATCCGTGACCGGGTATTAGTTAAACAACACATTCAGCAGGTTAAACCCGATTTCGTTTTTCATTTAGCAGCCCAGCCCTTAGTTAGGCTTTCCTATCAGGAACCGGTAGAAACTTGGGAAACCAATGTCATGGGTACGATTCACGTACTGGAGGCATTACAACCCTTTGACCACCCCTGTGTGGCAGTGTTAATCACCACAGATAAATGTTACGAGAATCGAGAATGGCTGTACGGCTACCGGGAAGAGGATCCGTTAGGCGGCTATGATCCTTATAGCTCTAGCAAGGCGGGGGCCGAGTTAGCCATTTCTGCCTGGCGACGCTCATTTTTTAGTCACCCAGACTGTTCGATCAAAGTAGTCAGTGCAAGGGCAGGGAATGTGATCGGGGGAGGCGATTGGGCTTTAGACCGTATTGTCCCCGATGCGATGCGAGCCTTGCAAAACCAACAACCTATTCCTGTCCGTAATCCCTGGGCTACCCGGCCTTGGCAACATGTATTAGAGCCGTTAGGCGGCTATTTATCCTTAGCCCAGACGCTTTACGAAGCATTGGTTCAGCAGGATAAACAACGTTGTCAACAGTTAGCTTCAGCATTTAATTTTGGCCCTGCTTTGGGGTCGAATCGATCAGTGAAGGACTTGGTAGCGGAAATTTTGCGGCATTGGCCGGGGGATTGGTTAGATCAATCCGATGCGTCTGCTCCCCATGAAGCCGGATTATTAAATCTGGTGACCGATAAGGCCTATCATCAGTTGGGTTGGCAACCCCAATGGGATTTTGCGACGACCATTGCTAAGACGGTGAATTGGTATCATCAAAGTCTGTCAGATCCTGGGACGGTATCGGCCAATGTATTAGCCGATATTTTGAGTTACAGTCAGTCGCAATCCAGTTAACCCAATGAGCACCGATGGACAGTCGGGCAATCAACCCCCTAGTTGATGCGGGGCGATCAACCAAAATTTGTGGAGAATCTATTGTGAATTTTGCAGGGCAAATCGTTAAGTTACTCACCCCTCCCCAAGGGATAACCTTTGCGGTGGTTGTCTCGGAGTCCATGGACGGTCATCGTCTGCAAGCCTACGGATTAACAGTGCAAGATGTTGCTACTGAGGGGTTTTTGATTACAGCGGCGGATCTCTCTACGGGGGATGTCGGACAGCCATTGCAGTTACAGGTTGATTGTCCATTTACGCTGGAGCAATCAGATGTCCACGGGCAAGGTTGGGAATTAAAGGCCGAGAAATTAGCAGAAGTTCATCGGGCGATCGCCCTGCACCATAGTCGCCAATTTTCGGCGATCAAACATGTCAACTTTCGCCCTGCTGCCGATGAGCAACGTCCTTCTTTAGTGGGGGGCACGATCCCCTATGCTGGCCGCGTATTTACGGAAGATGAGGTAACAGCGGCGGTCTCAAGTACCCTGGATTTTTGGTTAACCCTAGGGAAAGAAGGCACTGCGTTTGAGAAGGAATTGGCGGGCTTTTTGGGGGTTCATCATTGTTTGGCGGTGAATTCGGGATCTTCTGCCAACCTAATCGCCCTGAGTACCGTTACGTCTCCGTTAATTGAGGAATCCAAGCGGTTAAAGAAGGGAGATGAGGTAATTACCTGTGCAGCGGGCTTTCCCACCACGGTTTCCCCCATTTTGCAGGCGGGGTGTGTGCCGGTGTTTGTGGACAATGATCCCCTAACCGGAAATTTGCGGGGAGACCAATTAGAGCAAGCTTATCGCCCTGGCAAAACCAAGGCTGTCATGGTTGCCCATGCCTTGGGTAATCCCTTTGATGTGGGGACAGTGCTAGCTTTTTGTCGGAAATATGATTTGTGGTTGATTGAAGATAATTGTGATGCGTTGGGCTGTAGTTATTCCCTGCCCCGGACAGAAGCGGAGGCCCTGGGGTTTAAGGAAAATAGCCCTGGTTTGGATGAAGGGCCGGATCGGGTGGTGCGCTGGACGGGCACCTGGGGAGATATTAGTACCCAATCCTTTTATCCTCCCCACCATTTGACCATGGGGGAAGGGGGCGCGGTGAATATTGTCCGTAGTGCTAAGCTCAAGCGCATTGCCGAAAGTTTCCGGGACTGGGGGCGGGATTGTTGGTGTCCCAGTGGCATGGATAATACCTGTGGCAAACGCTATGACTGGCAGCTAGGGGAGTTACCAGCGGGCTACGATCACAAGTATATTTACTCCCACTTGGGTTTTAACCTGAAGCCTCTGGATATTCAGGCGGCGATCGGGCGGGTACAATTGGGACGATTGCCGGAGTTTATTGAGGCCCGTAAGCGCAATTGGCAAGGATACCGAGCCGGACTAGCGGAATTGAGTGAATTTTTTGAGTTTAGTCTGCCGACCCATGGTACGGGCTGGACAATTGATCAGGGTTTTAGTTGGGATGAAACGGGTCATCGCACCGATTGCAGTTGGTTTGGTTTTTTATTATTGGTTAAACCCTCAGCAACCTTTACCCGAGCGGATCTAGCTCGGCATTTGGAGAAACATCGCATTGGTAATCGAATGTTATTTGGTGGTAATTTGTTGCGGCAACCGGTGTTTGTGGGGTTACGGGAAACTGACCCGGAGGCATTGCGGGTGTTGGGGCCAATGCCAGGAGCCGATCGCCTGATGAACGAAGCGATTTTTCTGGGAACTTATCCGGGGCTAGGGCCGTTTGAAGTTGAGTTTATTTGTCAGGTGATTAAGGATTTTGTCAAGGCTTACCCTGCGGTTACAGCAATTCCGAATTCAAAAATTGACGGTTCTGAAAGCCTTAACCCAAGAGGAGTTTATAATTCTTAATATTCTGACTGATAGCTGAAATGGCGCAAAATCGTTCTGAATTTAGAATTGCTGCTGCGGTTAGCTGACCGGTCTTGTTATGATCGACTATCGTCCGTCTGAAGAGATATGCCATGGTTGCCCAAGTTAAGGTTAAAACCTATAGCCCAGAAGAATACCTCGCTCTGGAGGAGACGGCAGAGTTTAGGAGTGAGTATGTTGATGGGGACATTATCCCGATGACGGGCGGTACGACTATCCACAATCAGATTGCCCTGAATTTCTGCCGTCATTTTCCACTAACCATTGATGGTCGGGATTATTACACCTACATCAATGATGTGAAGGTCTGGATTGAAGCGTGTCGGGCTTATACCTATCCCGATGTTTTAATTATTGAGGACGAACCGATTTACCAAGGAGATAAGTCGGTGGTGGTGACTAATCCCAAAGTGATTGTTGAGGTGTTGTCAGATTCCACAGCCAACTATGACCGCACGAAAAAGTTTGGTTTTTACCGTCTTTTGCCTAGCTTTCAGGAGTATATTCTGATTTCTCAATCGAGCTGTTACGTGGAACAGTTTACTAAACGGGAGATGGACAGTGGTTATTTTGTCCTGTTGAGTGCGCGGAAAGTCAGTTGAGTTTGACATCGATTAATTTTCAGATTTCAATGACAACCTTATACCAAAGGGTTAAGTTTTAGGAGGCTTAAATGAGAACTAATCAATCACTATACGAGCAAGATTTTTACACTTGGACTGGAGAACAGGCTCAGGCGTTGGCCCAGCGTCGGGTTGAGCTTTTGGACTGGGAGCATTTAGCGGAGGAGTTGTGGGATTTAGGGAATCGTCATTATGACCAATTGGGTTCTCGTCTAGCGGTTTTAATCGGTCATCTGTTGAAGTGGAAATATCAACCGGAACGGCAAGCAAATTCATGGCGGGCAACCATTCGAGAACAACGGCGTAGGATTGAGCGTCTTTTACAGAAAAACCCGGGTCTAAAAAGTCGCTGGCAGGAAGCCTGGGAGGAGGCTTGGTTGGATGGTCGGGATTTGGCCATCCGGGAAACGGGGTTGGATGAGTCTATTTTTCCAGAAACTCCCTGTTTTGATGCGGAACAAGTTCGAGATGAAAATTATTGGCCATCCTAATAAATGGGGCATTTCAGTTGTTAGACAATGGTGCTAGATTGAGATTGTTGATATTGATAAGGCATTTCTAGTTACGGAGAGTAATCAGTATGACGGTGGCTCTCGACCGAGAAATCGTTTATCCCGATAGTGATGGTCAACCCATGGCGGATAATACGAAGCAATTTCGTTGGATTGTCCTCATTAAGGAAAATTTAGAGTATCTTTTTGTGGAAAATGAGGCGGTTTTTGTGGCGGGGGATTTACTCTGGTACCCCATTGAGGGCCGCCCTGATATTCGGGTTGCCCCCGATGTATTGGTAGCGTTTGGCCGACCTAAGGGCGATCGGGGTTCCTATCGTCAGTGGCAGGAGGGGAATGTTGCGCCCCAGGTGGTATTTGAAATTTTGTCTCCGGGCAATACCACTAAGGAGATGAGCCGTAAGTTGTTGTTCTACAATCACTATGGTGTGGAAGAGTACTATATTTATGATCCAGATAGCAATGAATTGACGGGGCTAGAACGACGGCAGGGGGAACTGACACCCATTGAGGAAATAGACAATTGGATAAGTCCTCGTTTAGGGATTCGCTTTGAGTTAACCCCTGATAATCTCAATCTGTATGATGCCCAGGATAATTTATTTCTAAGTCCTGTAGAGCTACGACAAAAGGCA
>JBJOGT010000481.1:0-7380 GCA_046048115.1 Cyanobacteriota bacterium
ATTTGTAAGCGCCCAGCGGTGTCAATCAGGACGGTATCGACGCCTAATTCCTTGGCTTTTTCCACCCCCTGCCGGGCAATTTCCACGGGATCAGCCCCGGTGCCTAGATCAAACACAGGCACATCAATTTGTTGCCCCAGGGTTTTGAGTTGGTCGATCGCCGCTGGTCGGTAAACATCGGTGGCCACCATCAGGGCGCTGCGGTTTTCTTTGCGGAGGTAGAGGGCGAGTTTGGCGGTGGCAGTGGTTTTCCCGGTTCCCTGTAACCCGGCCAGGCGGATCACGGTGGGAGCGGTGTCAGCCTGGGCCAGGGGAACATTGCTTTCCCCCATCAGATGGACGAGTTCGTCGTAAACGATTTTGATAAACTGTTGCCCCGGATTGACGCCACTAATCACGTCCGCGCCGAGGGCTTTTTGCTCGATGTCTTTAATAAAACCTTTGACGACTTGCAGGTTAACGTCCGCCGCCAGCAATGCCCGCCGCACTTCTTGTAGCGTCTCTTTGATATTGCTTTCACTAATTTTGTCCTGACCCCGGAGCTTTTTCCAGGCATCTTCAAGGCGATCGGCTAAGGCATCAAACATAGACTTTTAACGGCGGCGCAGTGGTTTAAGAATCCTTAATCAGCATAGCTTTAAGGGGTTAACGGTGACAATTTCGCCAATTCGATCATGGAATTTTTAGTACTTAGCTATCAAAGAGAAGCTCTTATAATCCTCCCTCTTCCGTTAACGAAGCCCACCATCCAGGTCTATCCACATTGTCAGGGTTTCTTGATTGCAGCGTCAGCGGATTGGGGTCGGGGTTGGGGTTTGAGTTGAATGCGGGGATCGTCAGGATTGGTAAGGTCAATGAACACCAGTCGTTCTTTGGCAACCAGGCTGGGTAAGTTTTGCATTTTTTCTAACACCGTCAACTGGCGATCAAACAGAGACAGATTAGACCCCAAAAAGACCGTCCCCATACTGGTTGTGAGACTGACATTACTGGGATTGTTGCCATTAATAATACGAATATTGACGGGGGATTGCTGAATGCGGGTCTGGTGGGTTTGCCAAAAAGGACGATATTGGGGTTCGTAGCCCAGAAATTGGGGAGTTTGGGGTAGCTTAGACCGTATTGCTTGGCTGTAGAGTTTGGCGGGGATATAGTTGCCTTCTCCGTCTAAGTATCCCAATCCCTGATCCGTGACGGCGATCGCCAGGGGTTGACGTTCTTGAACGGTGATTGTTAACTGGGCGGGAAAGAGTTGGCGGGTCACTTCCACAGCGGACAAGGCTGGATTTTGACCTAATTTCTGCCCTAGCTGATCCGTGGAAAGTTGCCAGATGGCCTGGGGATAGTCCAAAGGCAACGCTTGCTGCAACGTTGGAGACGACACCAGTTGATTGCCCTGAAACTGCACCTGCTGCGGCGATCGAATTGACCATTCCGGCCAGCTCATCACCCAAACCATCCCCCCAGCCAACCCACACACCGCCATAAACTGCCAACAAGCACGAAGGCGCTTCCAGCGTCGTTGCCACATTAATTCTTCACGTCGGTTTTTAAGGGAGTCAGACACAACTAGATCCGTCATGGGAGTTCGATATTCATTATCCTGAAATGTTATAACCTAAGAATTGAAGACTCTAATGGTATTTAAAGAGTTTACCTTTGTAATCAATCTTCACTCAACTACCCCGCAAGCAAGCCCATGTTTAAGCAAAAACGCAGTCTGATTTTAGGCACAACGGCGCTGTTACTGACAACGGTAGCGGTGACTGGAATTGGACTCCGTCTTGCCCGTTCCCAAAGCTATCTCCAAAACAATCCTAAAGAATTAATCGACGAGGCATGGCAGTTGGTTAACCGTACCTATGTTGATGGCACGTTTAACGGTGAAGATTGGGTTGGGGTTCGTCAAGATTATCTGAATCGGGACTATGGCAGCCAGGAAGAAGCCTATAAAGCAATTCGGGAAATGCTCGAAAAGTTGGACGACCCTTACACCCGCTTTATGGCCCCCGATGAGTTTCAATCGATGCGAATTGATACGTCCGGGGAACTGACGGGGGTAGGAATTCAGATTACCCAGGATCAAGAAACCAAAAAAATCGTGGTGGTTGCCCCCATCGAAGATACACCGGCTTACAAAGCTGGCATTTTATCCAAGGACGTCATTATCAAAATCGACGGAAAACCCACCGATGGCATGGAAGTGGATGATGCGGTAAAGTTAATTCGAGGTAAACCCGGTAGTGAAGTAGTGTTGACCATTGATCGGGATGGTAAGGCGATCGACTATCCCTTGACCCGTGCCCGCATTGAAATTCATCCAGTCCGCGCTGAAGTTGAGGACATTGGGGGTAGTAAAATCGGTTATATTCGGCTGAATCAATTTAGCGCCCAAGCCTCGGAAGAAATGCGGGAAGCGGTACAAGAGCTTGAACAAGATAATGTGGTGGGTTATATCTTTGATTTACGCTCTAATCCCGGTGGTCTGCTCTATGCCAGCGTTGATATTGCCCGTATTTGGTTAGATGAAGGAAAAATTGTCTCCACCGTTGATCGTCAAGGGGAAGTGGAACAACAGGTGGCCAACCATAAACAACTGAGTAAAAAACCCCTCGTGGTATTGGTGGATGGAGGATCAGCCAGTGCCAGCGAAATTGTTTCCGGTGCATTGCAAGATCATCAGCGAGCCATTATTGTGGGAACAAAAACCTTTGGCAAAGGCTTGGTGCAATCAGTACGGGAGCTGGGAGATGGATCGGGCATGGCAGTGACCATCGCCAAGTATCTTACCCCCAGTGGCCGGGATATCAACAAACATGGCATTGATCCTGATATCAAAGTGGAACTCAATGATGAAGAACGTAAAGCCCTACAGCAGGATCGGGAGAAGATAGGCACCATGGCCGATCCTCAGTTTGCCAAAGCCTATGAGGTACTGATACAACAGGTTAATCAAACGGCATCTAAATCCCAATAGGTTGCCTATTTTCCCCTTTGTTAGCTAATTCCCCCGAGTATCATTACGTGCTTTGGGGGACTCTTTTAGAAACCCATAGAAACCTACTGTTTTAGAAATTTACTGTCCTTAATCCGTTTCCCTACGCACTTGGAAACAACACCATTCCTGGCGTTTCCACAGGGCTACCACCGTCCATCCCGTTTGTTCTAGGGCATCGGCGATCGCCTGGGTCTGGTCAAGCATTATGCCGCTGAGAATGGCCCATCCCTTAGGTTTAACCAGGGGGGTAAATAGGGGCAATAACTCTACAATAACTTCCGCCAAAATATTACAAATTATCCCATCTACAGGTTCAGGCAGCAGTTGTTGTAATTCAAGGATGCTGCCCTCATTGATCACAAAATTATCGGGGTGAATTTGATTAAGGTGACGATTACTACGAGCCGCGTCTACCGCTAAAGGGTCATTGTCAACGCCATAGACCTTGTGTGCCCCTAATAACACTGCGCCGATACCCAAGATGCCCGATCCACAGCCAATATCAGCCAAAACCAGGCCATTGCTATCGGGAATTCGCATTTCCAAGGATTCTAAACAAAGTTGGGTCGTGGGGTGGGTTCCAGTGCCAAAGGCTGCGCCAGGATCTAAGCGTAATATCAAGCGCGGTGATTCCTTGCCTTGATCAGGATCACCCTCCAATGGTGGATCGAGCCAAGCGGGACAAATGATGAACCGATCGCCGACGGGGGTAGGTTGCCACTGTTCTTTCCAACTATTTGACCAATCCTCCTCCTCAATTAATTGCCACCGAAAACGCGGCGGCGGGAGCCTAAGCAAGAGGGCATCCTGTTCAAACCAGAGCGCTAGGGCTGCCAAGTCTAAAATTTGGGCTTGGCCTTGGGGGAGATAACCACGAATCAGCAAAGAATGGGTTTTTTTCTCGGTTGCCATGCCGGAGCAACCAAACGTGTCTAGCCGCCAAAATGCGGTCTCCTCAAACGAGGGATGACATAAAAGCGTAATTTCCCACCAACTACTTGCCACAGTTATCCATCCCTCCCAGGAGCGTTGATCGACGAACAGTTAACAACAGAGGATGGTGTCCTTACAATTTCACGGTGTAAGCATCCCGAATCCCGGCCACCTTGGTAATTTCGGATAATAGGCCATCGGGCAAGGGATCATCTAGGCTCAGAGCCATGACCGCATCTCCCCGGACAATTTTCCGTCCCACCTGCATACTGGCAATGTTGACATTAAAGCTCCCCAACAGTGAGCCAATTTTACCGATAATGCCCGGCATATCCCGGTGGAGGGTAAAGAGCATGTAATTGTTGGGGGGGACGTTAATGGGGAATTCATCCACATCGGTAATGCGAATTTCACCGTTACTGAGCAACGCCCCCGTGGCGGAATGTTCCCCCATGGTGCCGGTGGCTTTTAAATGCAGAGAACCGGAATAATCCCGCACCGACGCATCCCTGGTTTCAATGACCCGAATCCCCCGTTCTTTGGCTTCGATCGCCGCGTTAACATAATTGACCCGTTCCCGTAGGGCCTGGGAGAGCAGACCTTTAATGGCGGCTACCACCAGGGGTTGACTGTTGGTATTTTCTGCCAAATCCCCCTGTAAACACACCGTGAGGCGATCGATGCGTCCCCCAGCTAATTGCCCCACCAATGTACCTAGGGTTTCCGCGAGCTTCAGGTAAGGACGAAGTTTTTCCATCACATCGGGGGTGAGACCAGGGATATTGACCGCCGATCGCGCCGGTAACCCCAGCAGCACATCCCGAATTTGTTCCGCCACATCCAACGCCACATTCACTTGCGCTTCCTCCGTGGAAGCCCCGAGGTGGGGGGTCAGAATAATATTGCTAAATTCCCGTAGGCGGGATTCCCCTAGGGGTTCCTGGGCAAACACGTCCAACGCTGCCCCAGCAACTTGCCCTGCTTCGATCGCCCCTACCAACGCATCTTCGTCGATAATGCCGCCCCGGGAACAGTTAATAATGCGGGTTGTTGGCTTCATTTTCGCCAGGGTTTCCCCGTTGATTAAATTTGCCGTTTCAGGGGTTTTGGGGATGTGGAGGGTAATAAAATCCGATTCGGTGAACAGTAAATCTAAATCCACCAACGTGCAGCCCAATTGATCCGCCCGATCCTGAGAAATAAAGGGATCATAGGCTAATAACTTCATGCCCATAGCCTTAGCCACGGTGGCCACGTGGGAGCCGATTTTCCCCAAGCCCACGACCCCTAGGGTTTTTTTATAAACCTCTGTACCAATAAATTTTTTCCGCTCCCACTGACTTTCCTTCACCGATTTATTGGCATCGGGGATGTGCCGAGCAAGGGCCATCATCATAGCTAGGGCATGTTCAGCGGCGGCGATTGTATTACCTTCGGGGGAATTGACCACCACTACCCCTTGACGGGTGGCCGCAGCAACGTCAATGTTATCGACCCCAACCCCAGCTCTACCAATAATTTTCAAATTAGTGCCCGCTTGGATAATGTCCGCCGTTATCTTGGTGGCAGAACGTAACATGACGGCATCGTACTCGGGGATGATTTGTATAATCTCTGCTTCTGACAGCCCGGTTTTAACGTCAACTTGGGCAACTTGCTTGAGAATATCAATGCCGACTTGATCAATGGAGTCAGAGACTAAAACTTTGGACATAATTATGATGATCTAAGAATTAATAATGCCTGTTGGGGGCAGGGAGTTGGCGGTAGTGAGTAGGATAATTTTCGCTACGGTCAACCATGGCATCAACCCAGTACCAAGCTCAGTTGCCCATTTTAGCGGCTAGGGGGGAAACGTTTACCAATATTTCAGAGAGATTTTAGAATGTTCGCGATTATCGAGACCTAGATTCGGAGGATTGGCGATCGCCGTTCTGTCCTGATTGAGCTAATCCCCGAAAGGGAAAAAGAAAATTATAATTAGGGACTGGGCTGTTTATTGATGAATTTTTAACGTTTTATGCTTGCTTCCCGTCACCGCTACCACATTACGACCTTTGGCTGTCAGATGAATAAAGCTGACTCGGAACGGATGGCAGGAATTCTGGACGGGATGAACTTAGAAGCAACGGCCGACCCCAACCAAGCCGATGTGATCATTTACAATACCTGCACCATCCGCGACAACGCGGAGCAAAAGGTTTACTCCTATCTAGGGCGGCAGGCAAAGCGCAAACAGTCCGAGCCGGGCTTAACTTTGGTGGTGGCCGGTTGTGTGGCCCAACAGGAAGGGGAACAATTACTGCGGCGGGTGCCGGAACTGGATTTGGTCATGGGTCCTCAACATGCCAATCGGTTAGGGGATTTACTGGAAGCCGTGTGGTCAGGGAACCAAGTCGTCGCCACCGAAGCCACTCACATCTTGGAAGATATCACCCAGCCCCGTCGAGATAGTACGGTTACCGCTTGGGTTAATGTCATTTATGGCTGTAATGAACGTTGTAGTTATTGTGTCGTCCCCAATGTCCGGGGCATTGAACAATCCCGTACCCCAGAGGCAATCCACGCTGAAATGATGGCGATCGCCCGGCAGGGCTTTAAGGAAGTAACATTACTAGGACAAAACATTGATGCCTATGGTCGAGATTTGCCCGGCGTCACCCCCTCTGGCCGTCATCTCCACACCCTGACGGATTTGCTCCATCATGTCCACGATGTTGAGGGAATTGAGCGTTTGCGCTTTGCCACTAGCCACCCCCGCTACTTTACCGAACGACTCATCCAAGCCTGCCAAGCCTTGCCCAAGGTCTGTGAACATTTCCATATTCCCTTCCAGTCCGGGGACAACGACATCCTCAAAGCCATGAAACGGGGCTACACCCACGAACGCTACCGTCAAATCATCGACAAAATTCGCTACTATATGCCCGATGCCGCCATCAGTGCCGATGTCATCGTGGGCTTTCCTGGGGAAACGGAGCAACAGTTTGAAAATACCCTCAAATTAATTGAAGACATTGGTTTTGACCAAATTAACACCGCCGCCTATTCCCCCCGCCCTGGAACCCCCGCCGCCCTTTGGGACAATCAATTACCCGAAGCGGTCAAAGACGATCGCCTCCAACGGCTCAATCATCTCGCCTCAACCCAAGCGATGGAGAAGTCTGAACGCTATTTGGGTCGCATTGAGGAAGTACTAGTGGAAGGGCAAAATCACAAAGATCCCGGTCAAGTCATGGGACGTACCCGGGGGAATCGCCTCACCTTCTTCCGGGGCAACATCAACGAATTATTAGGGCATACTGTCCCGGTCAAAATCACCGAAGCCCGCGCCTATAGCCTTACCGGGGAAATGCTCAGTCCGGTAATGGCTTAATTCAGGGAACCAACGGGCGGGAATCAGACCAAGTACGGGAATCGACCTTCAGTTGGTCAAGTTTATTGCTCGC
>JBJOGT010000482.1:0-3346 GCA_046048115.1 Cyanobacteriota bacterium
CATAGGTTAAAGTGTGAAATAGTAAAAAATAAGCCCTCGATCGCCGTATTCAGTATGCACATCAGTGAACTCACCCATCCCAACCAGCTAAACGGTTTATCCCTCCGCGAGTTGGAAGAGATTGCCCGCCAAATCCGAGAAAAGCATTTACAGACAGTGGCAACTAGTGGCGGGCATTTAGGGCCGGGATTGGGGGTAGTGGAACTGACGGTGGCGCTCTATTCCACCCTGGATTTAAACAAAGACCGGGTAATTTGGGACGTGGGACACCAAGCCTATCCCCATAAAATGTTAACGGGACGGTACCACGAATTCCATACCCTACGGCAAAAAGATGGCATTGCGGGCTACCTCAAACGGTGTGAAAGTAACTTCGATCATTTTGGGGCGGGTCACGCTTCCACTAGTATTTCCGCTGGTTTAGGGATGGCCCTAGCGCGGGATGCCAAGGGGGAAAATTTCAAAGTGGTTTCAATCATCGGTGATGGTGCTTTGACCGGAGGCATGGCCCTCGAAGCCATTAACCATGCGGGGCATTTACCCCACACCAATTTGATGGTGATTCTGAATGATAACGAAATGTCCATTTCCCCCAATGTGGGCGCGATTTCCCGTTATCTCAACAAAGTTCGTCTTAATCCAGCGGTACAAAATTTAGCAGACAATTTAGAAGAGCAGTTTAAACATTTACCCTTTGTGGGGGAATCCCTCAGCCCCGAAATGGAACGGGTCAAAGAAGGGATGAAACGCCTAGCCGTGCCCAAGGTGGGGGCCGTGATTGAGGAGTTGGGCTTTAAATATTTTGGCCCCATTGATGGCCATAATCTTGAAGAATTGATCCAGACCTTTAAGCAAGCGGAAAAGGTTCATGGCCCTGTGTTTGTCCATGTGGCTACCATCAAAGGCAAAGGCTATGATCTAGCCGAAAAAGATCAGGTCGGTTACCACGCCCAGAGTCCCTTTAATCTCTCCACGGGTAAAGCCTATCCTTCCAATAAGCCCAAGCCCCCCAGCTACGCCAAGGTGTTTGCCCACACCCTCACAACCTTAGCCAAAGAAAATCCCAAAATTATCGGTATTACGGCGGCCATGGCCACGGGAACAGGCTTAGATAAACTACAAGCCAAATTACCCCAGCAATATATTGACGTGGGCATTGCCGAACAACATGCGGTCACCTTGGCGGCGGGATTGGCCTGTGAAGGGATGCGACCGGTGGCGGCTATCTATTCCACCTTTTTACAACGGGGGTACGACCAAATCATCCATGATGTGTGCATCCAGAAACTCCCCGTCTTTTTCTGCTTAGACCGAGCGGGGATTGTGGGAGCCGATGGCCCGACCCACCAGGGCATGTATGACATTGCCTATTTACGCTGTATTCCCAATATTGTGGTGATGGCGCCCAAGGATGAGGCGGAGTTACAACAAATGCTGGTCACTGGGGTCAATTACACCGACGGGGCGATCGCCATGCGTTATCCCCGGGGCAATGGCATTGGGGTGCCCTTAATGGAAGAAGGTTGGGAACCCATTGAAATTGGCAAGGCAGAAATTCTGCGTTCCGGGGATGATGTGTTATTGCTGGGCTATGGATCAATGGTTTATCCCGCCTTGCAAACCGCTGAATTACTCCATGAACATGGCATCGAAGCCACGGTGGTCAATGCCCGTTTTGTGAAACCCTTGGATACGGACTTAATTTTGCCCTTGGCCCAGCGCATTGGCAAAGTGGTCACCATGGAAGAAGGCTGCTTGATGGGAGGCTTTGGCTCAGCGGTGGCAGAAGCGTTGATGGACAACAACGTGATGGTTTCCCTGAAACGGTTTGGGATACCGGATATTCTGGTGGATCACGCCGAACCCAATGAATCTAAGGCTGATTTGGGTTTAACCCCGGCCCAAATGGCAGAGTCAATTTTGGCTACCTTTGCACTGCCGGAATCCGTACTGGTCAGCTAGCAGAACCAAGAGTCCTAACCATTTGGAAACTAGGGTCTGTTACCCGTCATTCCCAGGGGGGGAAGTTTATGGGTAAAGGCGACGACGGGAGGGCTGGTTAATATTCATCCTTAAGCTCTCGTTGCTGCGCCATTAACTCAACCCCCCGGGAGGTTCCTAATCGTGTTGCCCCCGCCTCAATCAGAGCTACGGCTTGTTCTACGGTGCGAATCCCCCCTGAGGCTTTAATGCCTGCCCGTCCCTGGGTAATTTGCTGCAATAACCGCACATCGGCGATGGTGGCAACCCCAAACCATCCTGTACTTGTTTTTAGGTACTGAACCCCCGCATCTAGGCAAATTTCGGCGGCTAATTGTTTTTCTGCTGCGGTCAACCGCCCCATTTCCAAGATGGCTTTAACCGTTAACCCCGTTTCCTCACAAATCGGCGCAATATCGTTATAGACCGCTTCGGTGTTGCCCTCTTTTAACCAACCCAAATTAATCACCACATCTAATTCCGTTGCGCCAAATTCTGCAGCTTCCTGGGCTTCGTATAGCTTGGCTTGGCTGGTTGTTGCCCCAGCGGGAAAACCGATTACCGTACAGACAGCAATCCTATGATTCTTGACTAACTCTATGGCTTGACGCACAGCACTGGGATAGACGCAAACCCCGGCAAATTGATGATGGATTGCTTGGGCGCAGCATTGTTCAATCATTTGAGGGGTTGTGGCTGGGTCGAGGGCAGCATGGTCAATATAGGGGGCAAGGTCAATGTGGCGAGAGCGTTCCATTTTTTAAAACTGGAGGTAATGAAGTAATTGGCTGATCAAATCGAGGGGGAAATGTAATCGTTTTTGCAGATCAGCTAAGTTGCGGTAAGGCCCGGCTTGATCTCGATTTTGCAATAACTGGGCGGCGATCGCCGGCGTCATAAAGGGAATGGTGAGTAACTGGTCTGAATCGGCCTGGTTAACCGCAATTTTAGCGGGGGTTAATAAACTTTCCGGATCAGCATAGGTAAAGGACAAAACTGGCTTCCAAAATCTTACCTGCTGCACAGGGACATTTAAGGCCGCTGCCAAATCCTCCAGACACAGAAATTGCATTCCCAATCCGGTTAATTCCACCAACTGCCGCGCCTGATGGATCGATAACCCCGGCAGCCGTAACCATTCATCCACCGTTGCTTGATTGACCTCAATCTTAATTCCTAATTCCCCGGCGATCGCCACCTCCTCCGAGGATTGAAATCGATAAAGGGGATCAGTCTGTAAACGACGTTTCAGCACTTGAAAGCGAAATTTCAACATTGTGAAAATGAAAACTCCGCCGATAATTTTACCGAAGGAGTCAAAGAAGGTACATGGGCTTAAAGGGAGAAAACAGCAAAAGAAAATATT
>JBJOGT010000483.1:0-2786 GCA_046048115.1 Cyanobacteriota bacterium
ACAAGCCCTCAAACAGTTACGCAAATCGGGTTTAATGGGCCATGTGGATTACGTTGAACCCAACTATATTTACCAGACCCTGGAAGTGCCCAATGATCCCGAATACGGCAAACAATGGAACCTCCGGGCGATCGCCATGGAGTCGGCCAGGGATGGGAGTAAAGGGGAAGGGGCCACGGTGGCGGTGATTGATACGGGGGTTACCCGGGTGCCAGACTTACGCAAAACCGAGTTTGTCAGTGGCTATAACTTTGTGGACGATAACCGCGACACCACCGATACCAACGGCCATGGAACCCATGTAGCGGGAACGATCGCCCAGGCGACGAATAATGAATATGGGGTAGCGGGTATTGCCTACGAAGCGAAAATTATGCCCCTGAAAGTGTTAGGAGAAGGGGGCGGCGGCACGGTGGCGGATATTGCCGAAGCGATTATGTATGCAGCAGATAACGGGGCCACAGTGATCAATATGAGTTTGGGGGGCGGTGGTGAAAGCAAAACCCTCCGGGATGCCATTGATTACGCTTACAACAAAGGGGTGGTCATTATTGCGGCGGCGGGGAACGAAGGACAAAATGCGGCGGCCTATCCGGGGCGCTATCCCAAGGTAATTAGTGTGGCGGCAACCGATGCCACGGGCAATAAGGCCAGCTATTCCAACTTTGGCGCGGGGGTGGATATTGCCGCACCGGGGGGCAGTTTAGACG
Organism: Cyanobacteriota bacterium; assembly: GCA_046048115.1. GTDB lineage: Bacteria > Cyanobacteriota > Cyanobacteriia > Cyanobacteriales > Microcystaceae > Synechocystis. The sequence continues at coordinate 711 of JBJOGT010000483.1, forward strand.
GTAAAGACGGCAAAATTTTACAGGAAACCATTGATCCCGATACCTTGGAACCGGTGTTGATGGGAATGCAGGGCACCAGTATGGCGGCTCCCCATGTGGCGGGGACGGCGGCGTTAATTCAATCGGTGCAATTACAGCAGGCTAAGGTGGGTTTATCCCCAGGGCAGGCGGACAAGTTAACAGTGGCGGAGGTGTCTAACCCCGAAGATGTGTTGAAAATTCTGAAGGGATCGGCGCGGACTGTGGTGGATGACAGTCTCAACTACTACGGCGCAGGGCATTTGAATGCGGGGGAAGCAGTGAAACAGGCCAAAGCCGGTCAGGTTTCCTTCAAAGATTTCATGCGCTGGTTACGGGATAACGGTTATCTCAATCCTATTTTCTGGTTTGATGGTGGCGCAGTGGCCTTTTTACCCAAACTGGCCATGGTGTTGGGGTCTTATTTATTGGTGATGTTGTTGCGGATTTATTTGCCGTTGCAATTCACCCTGCCCTTTAATTGGGGCTTGATCTTTGGTAGTGGGGGGCTATTTTTCCTGCAAGGACTCTATATTTTCGATTTACCCCAATGGCCGTTTCGAGCGTTGGGCAGTTCTTTACCGGAATTGGGCAATAGCATCCAGGGGACAGCGTTGTTAAATCCCTTTTTTGCCAGTGCCTTAATCCCCGTTGGGTTACTCATCCTGCTCTTGGGCGTTCCCAGCGGTAAACAACTGGCGATCGGGCTTTGTTTAGGGACAACGGTGTTTTTGACTGGGGCTGCTATTTTGCAGGAACCCCTCTGGTTAATTGGGGCAGGCAAGATCGCCATCGGATTTTTAGCGGTTAATGCCTTATTGTGTTTAGGGCTAGGGAGTCTAGCGGCTAAGGAATCCGCCTAGGGGTTGAACCGGATGAAAATTCTGATTGTGGAAGATGACCGGGAAATTGCCCAGTTAATTCGGGAAACCTTGGAACGGGAACAGTTTAGCTGTGAAATGGCGGAGGATGGTCTGCGGGGATTACAGGCGTTCAAGGAACAGGAACCGGATGTGATCATTTTGGATTTAATGTTGCCGGGGCTGGATGGGCTGGAGGTTTGTACCCGTATTCGCCAACAACCGGGGCCAAAAGATCCCTATATTTTGATGTTGACGGCCAAGGGGGAAGAAATTGACCGCATTATTGGGCTATCCACCGGGGCCGATGATTATTTGGTGAAACCCTTTAGTCCTAGGGAATTGGTGGCGAGGGTGCGGGCGTTGTTGCGGCGGCGGTTGCGGCAGGGGGAAACGGTGGGGCAAACTTATCAAACCCCTCATTTTCAAGTGGATTTGGATCAACACCAGGCCCAACGCCGGTTAGGGAATGGCGAAGAATTGCTGGAACTGACCAGTTTGGAGTTTAATTTACTGGCTACTTTTATGAGTTATCCGGGGCGGGTGTGGAATCGTAGTCAATTAATTGATAAATTATGGGGCAATGATTTTTTTGGGGATGAACGGGTGGTGGATACCCACATTCGTCGGTTAAGAAAAAAGATTGAACCCGATCCGGCGAATCCTACGTTTATTAAGACGGTGATTGGCTTGGGTTATAAGTTTGAGGATGAAGGCTGATGGTTTTAGAGTTGAACAGATTAGGAATTAAATTACGGCTTTGGCCATGGCTCAAGAAGTATCGATCGCCGTATCGGATGCTGAAATCATTGGCTCTCTTTTTGCTGGGATTGTTAACGGTTTTAAGCCCGGTTTTTAACCTCCAAGCCCGTACTCTCGATCTTGCCCCTGCTTTTCCCTTTACTGTACAGGGAGTCTGGTTAACCAATGTGGACAGCGATGTTCTCTACGATGCCGACCACCTCAAAACGGCGATCGCCGACCTCAAAACCACCAATTTCAATACCCTTTACCCGACGGTGTGGAACGACGGCCATACCCTCTACCCCAGTGCCGTTGCCGCAAAATTCCTCAACCACCCCCAAGATCCCCATCCCGGTTTACAAGGCAGGGATTCCCTGGCCGAGGCGATCGCCCTAGCCAAAGCCAAGGATTTACAGGTCATTCCCTGGTTTGAATTTGGCTTTATGGCCCCCGC
>JBJOGT010000484.1:0-9495 GCA_046048115.1 Cyanobacteriota bacterium
ATTGTTGTTTATGACTATGACATTGTTAATAATCGGGTTATCTGGGGACTAAATTTTGCAAGCCTGTTAGGCTATCCCCCTGGTCAGTATCCCCCAGATTTAGAAGCGTGGCAGGGGTTGATTCACCCAGAGGATATATCCCAATTCCAAACGGCGATCGACGCCGCATTTAGCCAGGATCAAGCCTTTGCCATTGAATATCGGGTACGTCACCGTGATGGCCATTATGTTTGGGTTGCAGATTGTAACCAATTTATAAGAAATAACCAAGGACAACCGATCACCGTGGTGGGAACCATTAGCGACATTAGCCAACGTAAGGAAAGTGAACTGCAACTTGCTACTAGCGAGGCCAGTCTCCAAGAGGCCCAAAGGGTCGCCAAAATCGGTAGTTGGGAATGGAATGCCGTTGACAATACGGAATATTGGTCAGAGGAAATTTATTATTTATTAGAGTTTGATCCCCAGCAGGTCACCCCGTCATTTGAGAGCCTCTTGAACCGGTTGTCCCCAGAAGAACGGCAGAAGGTGCAGACAAAATATCAGGCCCATCTGCAACACCAACAGCCCTACGAATATGTTTATCGGCTACAAACCCCAGAGGGGCGTTGGAAACATATCTTTGATCGTGTGGAAAGTATTTTTGACGATCAGGGGCAACTGATTCTGACGCGGGGGACTTGCCAAGATGTGACCGCAACCTATCGCTACCAATCCATCCTGCAACAGTTAGTGGATGGAACGGCATCGGTGACTGGAGATAACTTTTTTAACGCTTTGGTCGAAAACCTCGCCCTCGCCTTGGAAGTGGAGTACGCCATTGTGTCCGTCAACCACGGCGATCGCCTCCAAACCCTCGCTTGGTTCGCGGGCGGAATCCTACAGCCCAATATGTGCTACATGGCAACGAATACGCCCTGTGAAAAAGTTGTAGAGCATGGAGAGTATTGTTGCTTTAGTCAAGTACAGCTTAAATTTCCCGACGATCATGACCTAGCCAGATTGGGAGCCGAAGCCTACTTAGGGGTAGCTCTAAAAGGAGAAACAGGGGAAACAATTGGGCATTTATGCGTGTTGCATACCCAACCTTGGTCAGAAGACATTATCAAGCAATATCAGCAAATCATGCGGATTTTTGCCGCCCGGGCCAGCGTGGAATTACAGCGCGATTTAGCCAATGATCAGTTACAGCAGCTTAATCAGTCCCTAGGGGAAAAAGTTGCCGAGCAGACCCGTCTATTAACGGAAAAAACCCTCTTTCAACAATCCCTTCTTGATAGTACGGACTACATGATCGTGTCCACCGACACGGAGGGGATTATTAAGAGTGTCAACGCTGGGGCAGAAAAACTTTACGGTTATTCGGCGGCGGAGTTAATTGGCAAAGCGACTCCACTCATTTTTAACGATCCCGAGGATCTGCCACGACAGGCCGGACTCCTTGCCCCAATGGTCGGAGAAAATGTACTGCCTGGGATCAATCTATTTTTTGAAGCCGTAAGAAAAACGGGGCGATTGGATATTGAAGTTATGACCCGACACCGCAATGGTCACCGTATTCCCCTGGCGTTAACCCTTACCCCGCTTACAGATGCGGATCAAATGGTGATTGGCTTTTTGGGGATTGGCAAAGATATTAGCCGAGAGAAGTCAGCTATCCAAGCATTAGAAGCCAGTGAACGCCGTTACGACGTCCTCGTTGCCTCCTCCCCGGTGGGTATTTTTCAAAATGACGCGCAGGGATCGTGTATCTATGGCAATGACCGTTGCTTTGCCATGACGGGGTTAACGCCAGAAAGCGGGCTAGGAATGGGATGGGGGCAAACCCTTCATCCGGAAGATCGGGACTGGGTGGTGAAAGCTTGGCAAAAATTTATTAAAGATCAGAGTCTCTTTAATGAGGAGTATCGCTTTGTCCTTCCCGATGGGTCAATCACTTGGGTGATGGGCCAAGCTGTCGTGGATCAAGATGGAGAAGGAAATGTTGTCGGTTATCTGGGAACCCTCACCGATATTACCAAACGGAAACAGGCGGAATTAGACCGGCAAACGGCGATTGCCCAATTAGAAGAAGTGGTAGCGCAATTACAACAGGCCCAAGGGGAAATTAGCCAAAACAATCAACTCCTCAGAACGATTAGCAAGGCCCAAGCTGCCTTTATTCAAGCCGATGATCGCCTGACTATTTTTGGGGAATTACTAACGGATTTATTGGAGTTAACGGACAGCGAATATGGCTTTATCGGCGAAGTACTAGTCCGGGAAGACGGCTCAGCCACCATGGAAGACAGTTTAATGAAAATCCGGGGCGTTCCCTACCTGAAAGCCCATAGTATAACCAATATCGCCTGGAATGAGGCAACCCAAAAACTCTACGAAGACAACTATGAACAGGGGATGGAATTCACCAACATGAATACCCTCTTTGGGGCTGTGATTGTGACCGGCAAGCCCGTGATTGCCAACAGTCCCCGCACCGATCCCCGCCGAGGAGGAACCCCAGACGGCCATCCCTCCCTAGATGCTTTCCTCGGATTACCGTTCTTTCGGGGAAATACCCTCATGGGCATGGTGGGCATCGCCAATCGTCCAGGGGGCTACGATAAGGACATCATCCAGTTTCTAGATCCTTTTTTGATTACCTGTTCTAACCTCATTGAAGGCTATCGCGGCGATCGCCAACGACGGCAAGCAGAGGCCCAACTACAATTAACCAACCAAGAATTATTGCGGGCTACCCGGCTCAAGGATGAATTTTTGGCCAACATGAGCCATGAACTGCGGACGCCCCTCAACGCCATTTTGGGCAATACGGAAATTTTGCAAGAGGAAATTTATGGCCCCATCAATGACAGGCAAGGAAACACCCTCGCCATGGTGGAAAAGGCCGCTACCCATCTACTGGCCTTGATTACCGATATTTTGGACGTAGCTAAGATGGAAGCCGGTCAACTGGAATTATCCTGTGGCTTTATTAATATCGCTGACCTCTGTAATCACTGTCTCGCCTTTATCAAACACCAAGCTCTGAAAAAACAGATCCAACTCGACCTCCAGATGCCTCCCCAGACAATCACTTTCTGGGGCGACGACCGCCGTCTGAGCCAGGTACTGATTAACCTACTCAACAACGCCGTCAAATTCACCCCCGAAAACGGCACCATCACCGTTATGGTTTCCCTACGGGGCGATCCCACCGACCGACTGCGGCTGAGTGTCGCTGACACCGGCATTGGCATTGCCCCCGAAAATCTACCTAAACTGTTTAAACCCTTTATCCAAATTGATAGCGCCCTCAACCGACAGTATGAAGGGACGGGCCTAGGACTAACCTTAGTGAAACAAATTACAGAACTCCACAGTGGCGAGGTGGGTGTTGTGAGCGAATTCGGACAAGGAAGTTGTTTTTGGATAGATTTGCCTTACAATCCTGACATTAATGAAGTAAAAATCCCTATGCAAGATCAATCGTACCAAAGTTTTTCCGACGACCAAGCCTCCTCTTTTCCCTTAATTCTGTTAGCGGAGGACAATGAGACGAATGCCTATACAACCCAATCCTATTTAGAGGCGATCGGCAACCGGGTGGTCGTGGCAGAAAATGGGGCAGTAGCCATTGAATTAGCCCAAAGCAAACAGCCCGACATTATTTTGATGGATATTCAAATGCCTGAATTAGATGGGCTAGAAGCCATTCGACGCATTCGCCAGGATCCAAAGCTTGCTAAGATTCCGATTATTGCCCTGACGGCCTTGGCCATGGACGGCGATCAAGAACGCTGTTTAGAAGCCGGGGCCAATGTTTACCTCAGCAAACCCGTCCGCCTCAAGGAATTAGTCAATACTATCCAACAGTTGTTAGCGCCCCCCTCCCCTTAGATTGACCGATGAATCTGCCCTTATGAGAAAACTCTATTTTTTACTGCCGGGATTAGGGGGAAAGTTTGCCTGTGGAGGATTGTGGGCAGAACTCAAAACTTTCAAATTAGCCCAGGCTGTATGCCCAGCGGAAGTAGCGACCTATAAACAACGGGAAGCCAAGACATTATTTTTAGATGACTTACTGCAAAAACCCAATTTAACAGACTGTATTTTCGTGATCAGTTGGGGCTTTGATATTCCCAAGTTAGCGAAAAAATTAGCGGGCTATAATCTGATTTACCATGCCCATAGTTCCGGCTACGGGTTCGATCTACCCGCTTCCATCACCATTATTACCGTCAGTCGCAACACCCTCGGTTATTGGGGACAACGATCGCCCCATTCCCTGTTGTATTATCTCCCCAACCATATTTCCGAAGAATTTATTAACCTCAATGGCGATCGGGATATTGATGTGTTGGTACAGGCGCGAAAATCCTCCCATTATTTACTCAATCAATTAATTCCTGCTCTCCAAAAAGACTGTTATGTGCAAGTCATTGACCGCTATGTTCCTGATTTAACGGCCCTATTTAACCGGGCCAAGGTGTATCTCTACGATTCAGCGGAATATTGGGCCCAGCAGGGGGTAAGCGAAGGGTTTGGGCTGCAACCCATGGAGGCCCTGGCCTGTGGTTGCCAAGTCTTTTCCAGCGTTAATGGGGGCCTATCGGATTACCTCGATCCCGGTTTTAACTGTGAAAAAATTGCCGGTTATGTCCTAGATTACGATCGCCATCGCATTTTGGCCGCGGTCAACAATCAACGCCCTCCCCAAACCCTCAACCCCACTGTGTTAGCGGAATATCGCCAGGAAAACATCACCCAACGTTTAGGGCATATCTTGGCAGAAATCAATCAATTTTTTGACTTTCAGCCCCAACAATTAACCCCCATTCCCCCTTTAACTCGCCAACGAATTTTCCAGTTACGCCTGCAAACCTATTGGCAAAAACTCAGCCGAAAAGTACGGAAAAAATAGGGCGATCGCCCCTTAACCCACTGCCCGAGAAGAAGAATAACGAACCGCATTTCGGGGTTTAGATTTAGGGGAAAATTGAGCCCTCTGAGTGGGATCAGTCGCCGGAGAAATATCAGCCTGACGATGAATGCGAATTTTTTCTAGTTTTGGCCCATCCGCCGCCACCACCGTAAAGGAATAATGGCCATAGGTTAAACTTTCTCCCTGTTGGGGAATCCGTTGCCACTCATAGAGCAAGAAGCCCCCCAGGGTCTGATAATTGTCATTGTTAGGGAAACTAAACCCTAAAACATCATTTAATTCATCCAGGGTCATCTGGGCCGCCACCACAAAGGTTTGGGGGTCAAGCATCTGCAAAATAACGCTATTTTCATGTTCTTCTTCCACCTGGGTAGGGTCAAGAAATTCGTTGACCACATCTTGCCAACAGACAAACCCCGCTGTTCCGCCAAATTCATCCACAATCATCACCGATTTCGCTTGGGTGCGTTGCATTTTTTGCAGCAGTTCGGGCAGGGGCATGGATTCGGGTAAAAAGCGAGACGTTTTGATCCAAGCTTGGATAGGGGTATCACGGTTAATCAAATTCTGCTGTAACGGTAGGGCCAAATCCTGAAAGTCAATCAGCCCTTGAATATCATCGAGGGAATCCCCTTTGACGGGAAAGACCCTATGGCCCGTTTGGGTAATCAAATTCAGCAAATCCCCGTAGGTGGCATCGGCGGCAATTACGTCAATGTGGGTACGGGGAATCATCACATCCCCGGCGGTTAATTCCCCAAAGGCCAACACATTCTTAAATAAACTCCGCTCAATGGGTTCAAGCCCTAGGGCATCTCCCTCGGTGTTGATGATAAATTTTAATTCTTCGGGGGTGACAGGGTGCGACCAACTGGCCCGGGTAATTTCGATGCCGCCAACTCGTAATAAATTGCGGGTGGCATAATTAACCGCTTGGTTAACGGGCATCAAAAAACGTGAAATGAAATGTAAGGGGGGCGCTAGGGCACAGGCCAACGGTTCCGCATAGATAAACGCCAAGGACTTGGGACACAGTTCCCCCAACACAATCTGTAAATAGGCGATCGCCATAAAGGTTAAGGGTAAAGCCAAGAAATGGGACAGGGGCATCGCTGGATCAAAATTCAGAGATGCTAATAACGGTTGCAACACTAAAGAAAAGGTATTTTCCCCCACCCAGCCCAGGGCCAGACAGGCCACGGTAATGCCAATTTGGGTCGTTGATAGGAGGCGATCGAGGTGGCGGTGAAAGTATTGCACCTGCTTGGCCGCCCCATTACCCGAATCCGCTAACTGTCTAATGCGCGATCGCCGGGTGGCCACAATGGAAAATTCAGCCATCACAAAAAACGCATTAATGCCTAGTAGCATTAATACCAACAGCAGGCGGTTAACGATCTCGTTCATTGAAGGTGTCAAAAATAACAATTGCCGGGGGCAGGAAAAAATATCCTTAATCTCAGCCCGGAGGGGGATTCACGATCAATAGCAATGGTTAGGCAGAATCCTAAAGAAGACTATCCCAAAGAAGACTAATGGATGCCGTCCACGGCCAAAACCATTTCCTTCAGTCAACCCTACAGTTGTAAACTCACCACGGCAAAACACAGCAATAACAACCACAAAACCTGTCTCGGATCGAATTGACGCCTATGGGGAAGGGAACTACTCATAAATAAGAAAAAAGGGACAACGAACCAATTATTGGGGCTACCTTGCCCAAAAACCGTTCGACGGGAACAATGATTCCCACAATCCGCCCCGACACAGGGGTCTAGGCTATTAACCAACGGATTTGTCCTTCGATCATATCGTGATTTGCAAAACCTGCAAGGGCCGTTCCTCGGCTGATCCCGATCACCCCATACCGTTCAAACTTAACTAAGTATCAATAACCGTTAACGTCAAAGCCCTGTGTCACAATTAACGCGGTATCTATAAAATAAGACATTCGTTAACCCAAGGTTTTCAAGATGGAATTACTCTATCAATTGGCCTGGCTGATTCCCGTCCTGCCTTTGTTTGGGGCAACGGTGGTCGGCATTGGCCTTATTTCTTTCAACCAAGCCACCAATAAACTCCGGCAACTCAATGCAGTGTTTATCCTGACCTGCCTGGGGGCAGCCCTGGTCATGTCCGGCGCGATCCTCTGGGATCAGATCCAAGGCCACGCGAGCTATTCCCAAATGATTGAATGGGCAGCAGCGGGGGATTTCCACCTCGAAATGGGTTATGTGATCGATCACCTGAGCGCCTTAATGTTGGTGATTGTGACCTCTGTGGCCCTGTTGGTGATGATTTACACCGATGGCTATATGGCCCATGACCCCGGTTATGTGAGATTTTATGCCTACCTAAGTCTATTTGCTTCTTCGATGTTGGGGCTGGTGATTAGTCCTAATTTGGTGCAGGTTTATATTTTTTGGGAATTGGTGGGGATGTGTTCCTACCTCCTGATCGGTTTCTGGTATGACCGCAAAGCGGCCGCCGATGCTTGCCAAAAAGCCTTTGTCACCAACCGCGTTGGGGATTTTGGTCTACTCCTAGGCATTCTCGGTTTGTATTGGGCCACCGGCAGTTTTGACTTTGGGATTATTGGTGAGAAACTTGAAACCCTCGTTTCCACCGGGGCCATCAGCGGGGCGATCGCTGCTATTTTAGCGATCTTGGTCTTTTTAGGCCCCGTAGCCAAATCCGCCCAATTCCCCCTCCATGTCTGGTTACCGGACGCCATGGAAGGCCCCACCCCCATTTCTGCTTTGATCCATGCCGCCACCATGGTCGCCGCCGGGGTATTCCTGGTTGCTCGTATGTATCCAGTGTTTGAACCCATCCCTGTGGTGATGAACACGATCGCCTACACCGGTTGTTTCACCGCCTTTTTGGGGGCCACGATCGCCTTAACCCAGAACGATATCAAAAAGGGATTGGCTTACTCCACCATTTCCCAATTGGGCTACATGGTTATGGCCATGGGCATCGGCGCCTATTCCGCCGGGCTATTCCACCTCATGACCCATGCCTACTTCAAAGCCATGCTGTTCCTGTGTTCCGGTTCCGTGATCCACGGTATGGAAGCCGTTGTCGGCCATGATCCGGTTTTGGCTCAAGATATGCGGGTGATGGGAGGACTGCGGAAATATATGCCCATTACCGCCACCTGTTTTTTAATTGGCACCCTAGCGATTTGTGGGATTCCGCCCTTTGCCGGATTTTGGTCCAAGGATGAAATTTTAGGGCTAGCCTTCCAAGCCAATCCCCTGCTCTGGTTCGTCGGTTGGGCCACCGCTGGCATGACGGCGTTTTATATGTTCCGCATGTATTTCATGACCTTTGAAGGGGGATTCCGGGGTAACGACCAAGCTGCCAAAGAGGGGGTCTTAAGGTTTTATGGCTTAATGCCCAACTTTGGCCCCGGTGCCATGAACGTCAAGGAATTAGATCATGAATCTGACCACGGCGATCACGGCCATGGGTCTGAACCCCATGAATCGCCTTTAACGATGACCTTTCCCCTGATGGCCCTGGCGGTTCCTTCGGTTTTAATTGGTCTTTTAGGACGGCCCTGGGCTAATCAATTTGAAGCCTTTATCCATGCCCCCGGCGAGGTGATGGAACATGCGGCGGAATTTGAATGGAACGAGTTCTACATTATGGCGGGGAACTCCATCGGCATTGCCCTGATTGGCATTACCATCGCCTCGTTGATGTACTGGCAACATAAGCTCGACCCGAAAGCTCTCTCGGATAAGTTTCCTACTTTGTATCAGTTATCCCTCAACAAATGGTACTTCGACGATCTTTACGATCGCCTATTTGTCCAAGGTTCCCGCCGTCTGGCCCGCCAGATCATGGAAGTGGACTACAAGGTGATTGACGGAGCGGTGAATTTAACCGGCTTAGTCACCCTGGTCAGTGGGGAAGGCTTGAAATACCTGGAAAATGGCCGCGCTCAGTTTTACGCCTTAATTGTGTTTGGGGCTGTTTTAGGCTTTGTGATTGTTTTTAGCGTCACTTAATTTTTTTACCACGATCTGTCTAGTGGTCAATTGTTAACATCGTTGGCGACAGACAGACTTTAAACTTTATTTCCACAAATGCGATCAATCTAGGTTTCACCCTTAGGGAGGTCGCTTTTTATTGGGCAAAAAAAATCCCGGTCAAGCCGGGTCAAATCACTTAATCAGCAACAAAGGTAAATTAATCAACACACTTATTAATCAAAGCATCAGTTAATGCACTTAATGCACTAAATCGCAGGTTAACGGACAAGCGGCGAATAAAGGCTTATGAATTAAGGTCGTTTCACCATGGAGCCAACTCAACCATTTTACCTCTTGGGGATGAATTCCTCTGAGGGTAAGCATTGCCGCGCCGGTCAAGACCATTAAAATTGTACCACCAAATAAACTACTTGCCACCAACAGTACCGCACTTATGGGTAACACTGACTGTAAAACTACCGTCGCCAAAACACCAACGGTTGCCATGATTACAACTAAGGGAAAACCGACCACTAATAAGCACACCAATAACGTGAATGCCCACACCGCAAAACTCTTCATGAGGGT
>JBJOGT010000485.1:0-4020 GCA_046048115.1 Cyanobacteriota bacterium
AATGAGTTAAATCTTTATCGCAAATTTTGAGTTACCCATAACGTTATGGGTAATGTGTTTTGGCTAAGTCACTGTAGTTAGTTAGGAACATTGGGATGAGCGGCGATCGCCAGGGAAATGACGGTGATATTATCTGAGGCGTTGCTTTGGTCGAGAACGTTTTGGATTAATTGCTCACTGAGGGTAAAGGGGGATAGGTAATATTGGGCGCTCAACTGCTGGAGTTTTTCGGCGGTAATATAACTGCTCAAGCCGTCACTACATAGTAAAAAGCAATCCCCTGGCTCCAAGGGAATAATCGGTGGATTTGCTTCGTCCCACTTAGGATCAACAGAGAAATGACCGTCTCCATTTTTGCCTCCTAAACAGGAACTGACAACGGAGCGCATGGGATGGGTGGGAATATCTTCGGGTTGAATGCGTCCCAGTTCTAGCAGCATTTCCACAATGGAATGGTCAGCGGTGCGATATTGCTGTTTCCCCTGGTGAAAATAATAGAAACGGCTATCTCCGGCATGGACATGAACGCAAGTGGAGGGAGTGACGATCGCCGCCACCAGCGTGGTTCCCATACCTAAGGTTTTGAAACTTTTGACCCCTTCACAGCGAATCCGTTCATCGGCGAGATAACATTTGGCCAGCAGGGCATCATATTGTTGTTGTGGCTCTGGGGGTAAGGGGTTTTCCAGTAACTCGGCAAAGGTATTGATCGCCAATTGAGCGGCAATGTCCCCGGCACTACTGCCCCCCATACCATCAGCAACTACAGCTAAAATCCCCTCTTCTGTGGGCCAAGTGTTTAACAAAAAGCGGTCTTCGTTGCGGGTACGTACCTTACCGGGGTGGGAAATTCCGCAGCCTTTTCCCCAGGTCACGTTAATCGACACGGACATTGTTAGTGCTTCAATGCTCATTAATAATGACCTCCATTTCCAAATTTCCCAGTTTGACTTGACTCCCTGCGGCTAAGGGCATGAAAGGCGAGGGTTCCCCTGGTTGCTGACTTTTTAAGGGTTGTCCATCGACCCAGGTGCCATTACGGCTATTGAGATCACAGATGTTGAGTTGCCCATCGTGCCATTCCATGAGGGCATGGCGGCGGGAGATCATGGGGGTTCCTTCCAATTCACAGGGGCCTAAATCAATATCGACCTGATCGTAGGGGGGTTGACTGCGGCCAATTACTTGGGAGATGCGATGCAAGCTAAAGCAATGTTGTGCTTTGGGGCCGTTTTTAAGCTGTAAAAAGGTGTGTTCCGGGCGCAGGCGGGAAAGTTGAGGAATAGGGTCTAGGCCAATCATGATTGCTGTCCTTGTTGGCGGGTTTGCTGTAAAAGATTTGTGACCTGGTGGGCGTCTAGTTTGCCGTCTGCTTGTAGGTTTTGCAGTTGTTGGGCAGCCTGTTCGGCGATCGCCGTATTACCGGCTTTGGTGGCGGTGACTTGTAGATCTACTAATAATTCTCCGGTGCGGTTGGGGTCGTTGGTGCGGGTTAGTTCGGTGCTGCACTGATTCATCATCCAACCCAGGCGGTCTTGATTAACTTCGGTATGGGTCGTTTGGGCTTCCCGAAAGGAGTTGGTGTACTGGATGGTTACGGTCTCACTGAGGGAAGGAAAATTTGCCCCGGCTAGGGTAAGGGTTAAGGCGGTTTTGACCCCAGGGGATTCCCCAAAGGGGAGGGAAGGAATGTAGACAGACAGCAAAATATCGGTGGGCTGCTGGGCACGAATGCCTGTTACAGTGAGTTGGTTAGGGGCAGTTTCTTCTAGGGGTAAATAGTCGGGACGAAATTGACAGAATCCCTGCACGTTGAAGCCTGTTTCTGTTTGCCAAGCGAGGGTAACTTCCTCGGTAACAATGCTTTGGCAAGCGGTGAGGCGTTCTTCTAGTTGGGTAGCTAAGCTCTCCGGGCGATCGGCATATAAGAATGCGCCTTGTCCCCGTTCACTGAGATCTACCAAGAATCCGGTATTAAAGTTGGCGGCATTGCCTAATCCCACGCTACAGAGGGTAATTCCTTGCTCGGCTATGGTTTTGCCTTGGTTTAATAGTGGATCTAGATCTTCGAGTAAGCGTCCATCGCGGTTGGTGGCGTTACCATCGGTGATTAAAATTCCCACTCGACTAATGCCGGGTTCTGGGGTGAGGGCGGCTTGGAGCCAGTTTAGGGCCAAATCCATGCGGGTAGTACCGCTGGCGGTCAGTTGCTCAATAGTTTGTTGGGCTTGGGGGCTGTTGCCAGAGACCTGGGATAGTTGGCAATCTACTTGATGGGCGTAGCTGGCGAGGGATAATTTGTCTTCGGGTCGCAGTTGCTCAATAATAGTACGGCAAGCTTGTTTAGCGGCTTCGAGTTTTTCGCCCCGCATGGATTGGCTAGTGTCTAAGGCGATCGCCAGATGGAGGGGGAGGGTTCTTTGGCCGCTGGTGGTGGTGGTTAAACGAATGCGGAGGGTGTGATCGCCGGACTGGGAGGCGAGTTGATAGGGGCGATCCCAATCGGATTGAAGGTTAAGCATGGCGGGCTAATCAATGTGATACCTTAACCGTACCAAGGTTGTCGGGCTAAAGATATGGCAGGTATCTGTAAGCTATCTGTAATTTTTTTGGCGCTGGGTATTGCCAATGTTTAGATCGAGCTAGGCGATCGCCCTTGAGAGTCATTAATAGGGCAACTGTCAAATTAGCTTATTCCAGTTCTAGAAAATCTTTAACGGTAATAATTGAAATGCCACGAAATGGGTTCAATACCAACAGATCTTGATCTCCACTGACGATTAACTCCGCATTGCCATTAATTGCCAGTTCTAAAAATTTATCATCCTTCGCATCTCGGCAAGCAGTCACTTTCTGAGTAATTTCAACAAAACGAACTAATTCACCGAACCAAATAATAAATAAATCTCTCTCCACCGATGAAACGTAACGTTCAAACTTTGGTCTTTTTAGGACTTCTGTTATTTCCTCCCAGATAAGTGGTGACATCAAAATAGTGCCTTGGTGTTTTGCTTTGTCTAATGCCCGCCGAGGTTGACTATTTTTAAATAATAAAGCACTGACGATAATATTTGTATCTAACACATAATTTTGGAGATTATTCATTGAGAATAGTCTCCAAAATTTCTGGAGTCAACCCTCTGGCAACTGCTTGATCACTAATTTCATCCATCAATTTACCAAGAAAATCAACTTCCTCTTCGCTCTCTTCTGCTAAAAAAATACTAATTAGAGTTGATAAAGAGGCTTTTTTTTGCTCAGTGGCTTGTTGATAGGCTTGGGCAATTTTAGGACTAACTTGGATAGTAATTTCTTCACTAATCTGCATAATCTGGATGGGTTGGTAGTATTTTTCCTATTATATTGAATGACGGCGATCGCCTCACCTTTCCTTTGATTTGTGCCTCTGGATTGGCTGTGGGAGAAGTGTTCATCTGAGTCGGAACAGGAATCCCAAATTTGACCCCATGCCGAGATACGTGTAAAAACCATCACATGTAGCTGAAAGCGTTGATATAGCTTGGTTTCAAGAGCGGGGGGCAAGTAGTTCATACATGTGACCTGTTCAAGTCGCAGTCTACTGGTGCAGAGTATAACAAAAACTCTGCATCAGTAAAGACAATTGAGGAGAAAAACTTTTGAAGAGAGTGTTTAAAGTAGCGTTTATAACACCTCTTTTATTGTCGCATTTTCCAGTGTAGACGTTACTTTTTAATAGCGTAAAATGGTGTAAATAATTTTATATTAAATCAAGGATCTCGGTTTCTATCCGGCCAAACTTTTTAGTAGCAAAAGTATAAGACAATTTATGTAACAGAAACCTTACTTTTATACGGAATAATATAGTGATCCCAGATTAAATTTAACGTCGGCGTCTTTACGCGGTAAGCAGTTGATGTCTATTCTTTTTTAAAATTACTTAAGATCGCTATAGCCATTTCGGGATTATTAGAAGTATTAAATAAAACCACTTATACTCTTTGTAGAATATGAATAAGGTCAATTTATCGGCTCCCATAG
>JBJOGT010000486.1:0-3097 GCA_046048115.1 Cyanobacteriota bacterium
GCCGTAACCGCTTCGTTAAAAATCGAGGCCGTTTCAACGCCATAACCTCACCTATGTTTTCACCAAATCCGGTTGTAGCCCACTCCCCACCGGGGCGATCGCCGTTAATTGTAAATCCGAATGTTCGGCGATCGCCTGTTGCAGATTCCAGGTATTTTTAAACAGTAAAACCGGGCGATCCCAATTATCTTTGACCGTTAACGTGTTGAACACCTTGCCAATTTTATCCAGCACCGGCCAGCCCCCTACCACCCAACGGGCCAAGCTATAACCCAACGGTTCAATGGTGGTTTCTACGCCGTATTCCGTCAACATGCGAAACTGCACCACCTCAAACTGTAACTGTCCCACCGCTGCCAAAATCGGTTCCCGCTTGAACTGATCCAGGGAATACATAATTTGAATGGCTCCCTCTTCCCGCAACTCCTGAATACCCTTTTGGAACTGCTTAAATTTGGAGGGATTGGGATTTTTTAAATAGGCAAATAATTCCGGTGAAAAACAAGGAATGCCTTCATATTCCAATTTTTTCCCCATATAGATAGTGTCGCCAATGGCAAACATACCCGGATTATTTAACCCAATCACATCCCCCGGATAGGCTTCTTCAATGGAGGCCCGATCCTGGGCAAATAATTTTTGGGGTCGGGAAAGTCGCAGGGTTTTGCCAGTACGGGCATGGCTAACGGTCATATCTTTTTCAAATTTCCCCGTACAGACCCGCACAAAGGCCACCCGATCGCGGTGTTTGGGGTCCATGTTGGCCTGGAGCTTAAACACAAAACCGGTAAAGTCGGGATAGGTAGGATCGAGTACGCCTAACGAAGAATTGCGTCCTCCGGGTTTAAGGGCAAAATCCAAAAAACTGTTGAGGAATAATTCCACGCCAAAATTACTCATGGCACTGCCAAAAAATACCGGCGTCATTTTGCCCCTATGGATCGCCTCTAAATCAAAGTCTCCCCCTAATTCCTCGAGTAGTTCTACCTCTTCTAAAAATTGGGCGTACAGTTCTGGATCAAACAGACTTTCCAAAATGGGATCATCTAAGCTGATCACCGTATCCGTCGCCGCCTTACTGCCGTGGGCCTGGCGTTCAAATAAGTGGATTTTTTGGGTTTGTCGGTCAAACACCCCCTTAAAGCGATCGCCCATGCCGATGGGCCAATTCACCGCATAGCAGGGTAAACCGAGTTCCTGTTCAATTTCATCCAGAAGTTCTAACGCCTCCCGCCCCGGTCTGTCCAACTTATTAATAAAGGTAAAAATGGGCAGTCCCCGCAATCGACAGACTTCAAATAATTTCCGGGTCTGGGGTTCTAATCCCTTGGCCACGTCAATTAACATCACCGCATTATCGGCGGCGGCCAAGGTTCGGTAGGTATCCTCACTAAAATCCTGGTGACCGGGGGTATCAAGCAAATTAATCTGAAAATCGCGGTAATTAAATTGCAAGACCGTCGAAGTAATGGAAATGCCCCGTTGTTTTTCCATTTCCATCCAGTCAGAGGTGGCTTTGCGTTGGGCTTGCCGCGCTTTAACGGCCCCCGCTTGGTGAATGGCCCCCCCGTACAACAGCAGTTTTTCCGTTAGCGTCGTTTTCCCCGCGTCAGGGTGGGAAATAATGGCAAAATTACGGCGATGATCCACCGCTTGGGTCAATTCGGAGGGGGGAGCGTTAGTCATAGAGATTTAACGGACAGTTAATTTTGTTTTCCCTGTCAGTGTTCATGGGGATTAATAAGGCGAAGACTAAGACCGGGGAGAAATTAGTTCATTAGCAAGGCGTTGCCGACTCTCTATCTTAGCGCGGGGGCGGGACTTGATTGTGACGGTGGTAAGGTTTTCATGGCCATCATAACCATGGGGGGTTGATTGGTAGATGGGATAATCCATTCCACAGAAAAAGGCGATCGCCGTTAGCTGACCCTGTTAAGATAGCCATTAGACTTCTCTGTTACCCCCCTCACAAACCGATGAGCCAAGTTCACTCTATTCAGGGCACGGCCCTCCCGCTGGTGGGAGATGACATTGATACCGATCGCATTATTCCCGCCCGTTTTTTGCGTTGTGTAACCTTCGATGGCTTGGGAGACCATGTTTTTGCCGACGATCGCCAACAGCAAGGGGGTAACCATCCTTTTGATCAACCGCAATATCAAAACGCCACGATTTTAGTAGTCAATCAAAATTTTGGCTGTGGTTCTAGCCGAGAACATGCGCCCCAAGCCATTATTAAATGGGGCATTGACGCCATTATTGGCGAAAGTTTTGCTGAAATTTTTGCGGGCAATTGTCTGGCCAATGGCATTCCCTGTGTCACCGCTGACCATGACGGGGTTCATGCCCTCCAACAGGCAATTATCGCCCAACCCGATTTAACCGTTAGCCTGGATCTGGTAAATTTAACCGTTACTTACCCGGATCAAACATTGGCAATCACCCTATCGCCAGCGGCCCAACAAATGCTGATCGAAGGTCAATGGGACACCTGTGGTCAACTAATCCGCAACCAAGCCCAAATTGCTGCCACCGTTGATCGTTTGCCCTACCTTCACTGGGCCCAGGGATCTCCGGCAAGTGCTTAACTGAATCCTAAATTAACGAAAACCCGCTTTCTGCCCCGCTTTTTTGCTCCCCCATCCCCCCGCTCCGGCTGACAATATGGACATCGAGCAACTGATTTGGCAATACGGGCAAGGTGTTAGAGACTTTAATCGCGCCGAACTCCACCACGCCGATATTATCCAAGCAGACCTCAAAGAAATCATCCTCAACCGTGCTGCCCTGGAATACACCAATCTGAGTGGTAGTGACCTCAGCTATGGCCAACTCCAACGGGCCGACCTCAGTAATGCCCGACTGATGGGGATTAAATTAATTGGTGCGGATTTGACAGGGGCCGATCTGAGTAATGCGGATCTGAGTTGGGCGGATTTACGCCAATGCAATTTAACGGGGGCAAACCTATCCCAAGCAAAACTCAACCAAGCGAAGTTGATCGAAGTTAACTTGCAAGGGGCGAGTCTATTAGAAACCAATTTAATTGGGGCAGAAATTTTGGGGGTCAACTTTGCCCGGTCGGATTTAAGTGGGG
>JBJOGT010000487.1:0-3717 GCA_046048115.1 Cyanobacteriota bacterium
GGCTACCGGCCAAATCCCTCTGCAACAAACCAATCAGGGAGTGCAATTTGCTTTCCCTACAGCGACAAAATATTTACTTTTGAGTAAGGCAAAATAGCGAGAATTGTTAAGATTTCCTAAAAAAAGTAATTTTTCTCTCCCGTTTCGCTATCAGTGATCAACTTTCGCCTATAACATATAAAGCACCTAATAGTCTGAACTAAATAGACTGTGACGACAGAGTTGGATCTTCCCCAACTTTCTGGGTAGACTTTGACAAAGAATAGCGTTCCAATTTAGAGGGTACGACCTTGGATCAACAGAAAATCCTGGGCTATTTTATCGAAGAAGCTCAAGAACATTTAGAAACTCTGGAGCGTGGCATCCTTAATCTCTCAGCGGTGGTTCAGGATTCAGAGCAGGTCAATGAAATGTTTCGGGCAGCGCACTCCGTCAAAGGGGGGGCGGCCATGTTGGGCTACACGAGCATCCAAAAAACCGCCCATCGTTTGGAAGATTCCTTTAAGGTTTTAAAGGAGCATCAATTACCCATTGACCAAAAATTAGAGTCCCTGTTTTTAAAGGGCTATGACGTTCTTCAAGATTTAGTGGAAAAATTACAAAGTCCGTCGGGACTCCAACCCGAAGAAGCAGATTCTATCGTGGAAGGGGCTTCCCATCAGTTTGAAGAACTGCAAAATTATCTTAATTATCTTCTTGCCCATGGGGCATCGGAGTCCGCCCCCAATATCGATCCAACGTCCACCATCCCCCCCTCCTTCCCAGCTGACGCGGATATCCCGTCTGAAATCAAAGCCTTACTGCACAAAATGCTGGCGGTGTTCAAGCAAGACGCAACAAGCACCACCCGTGATAAATTGCTGGACTATTGTGGACGGTTAAGCAAATTGGCCCCCAAGCAAGAATCCTGGCAACATGTTCTTTCCCTGAGTAAACAGGCGATCGCCAACCCGATCCATTCCTATCGCACCTTAGCCCCGGTGGTGCTGAAAGACCTCAAACAGGGCTGTGATTGTTTTGCGCTCCAGCAACCCGAAGATATCCGAGCCAGTAAAGGGCTAAAACAATTAGCCGCCGCCCAGATCCCCCAAGTATTAATTCCGACCGAACCGAGTGCCGCCGCCAATATTTTGGCCCAGGTGTTTAATGCCAATCAAATTTCTCAGTTAATCAAGCATTTGTCGGCAAGGCAATAACCGTTGAAACTGCGCTGACCAACATTCTAATCTGACATTTTGGGGAGCGTCATTTCCCCCTTGAATTCGACATTCAGAGCTTTTTGTACCGCCAATAGCTTACTAAAACTGGCTCCGGCATAAAGGTTAGCTTCATCCCGTTGTACCTGTTGGGGCTTAACGTTTAAGCGTTCGGCCAATTTTTCCTGGGTGAGTCCCCGCGCAATACGGGCTTTGACTAAGGCTTGGGGTAAATTCTCAAATGTGTTTAGGGCTAAACGGTCAATCCTATTTTGATGAAGTTGATCATACTCATTGAGATCTTCTTTAAATTCCTCAATCTGACTTGATAGTGCGCCCAGATCCAATTCAAAATCTAGTTTTTCATTAATGTCTTCTGGAATGGATAGGGATTTTAACTCGGCTAAAGCATCTTCAAATTCTTTAAGCTTAGCTTTCGTGATTCGATACTGACGTTCGTTAGCAATCATAATGTATTTTCCCGAATAGGCATAACTTGTCTAAAGCTTGTAATGAGTTGATCTTACGATAACACAACTTTTTTGTTTTGTTGCCCTGGGTTTTGTTTAAAAAAGGCGATCGCCAACTATTCCTGACCAACAAAGCATCATCGTGCCTAATTTTTGATCGCGTTTCAACCTTGAAGACGGCTAAAGCTGGGGTAAAATAAGCCTCAAAATCCCTAACGCAATCAGGTTAGTCATGGTCTATACTCCGGCTCCGATTAAATTTGGCACTGACGGTTGGCGCGGTGTCATCGCCGCTGAATTCACCTTTGAACGGGTGGCCCAGGTGGCGGCCATTGCGGCCCAAGTTCTGGCGGAGGAATTTGGGGGAAATGGTCGCCAACATCGGATTATTGTCGGGCACGATCGCCGGTTCATGGCGGAACAATTTGCATTACTGGTGGCCAATACGGTGAAGGAGTTGGGATTTGAGGTCTGGTTGAGTGAAGACTATGCCCCCACACCGGCCTTTAGTTGGGCAGCCCATCAGGAGAAAGCCTTGGGCGCGTTGGTATTAACCGCCAGCCATAATCCCGCTAATTATTTAGGACTAAAAGTGAAAGGGGCCTTTGGGGGATCGGTGGGGGGAGAGATTACAGAAAAAATTGAAGCACGGCTAGGGGATCCAATTCCTGAAAATAAACCCGGCGGCAGTCTCATTCGTTTCGATCCCTGGCCCAGTTATTGCCAAGGATTACGGGCAAAGGTCAATGTTGAACCGATTAAGGAAGCCATTGAGCAGGGGCAACTACGGGTATTTGCCGATGTAATGCACGGGGCGGCGGCCAGTGGGTTGGAACGGTTATTGGGCTGTGCCATCAATGAAATTAACGGCGATCGGGATCCGTTGTTTGAAGGGGGTTCTCCGGAACCGTTGCCCAAGTATGTACCAAAATTGTTGGCGGCTTTGCACATGGCTGCCCAGACCAGTGGCTCGGAATTACGAGTCGGGCTGGTGTTTGATGGGGATGCGGATCGCATTGCGGCGGTGGATGGCCAGGGAAATTTTCTGAGTTCCCAGGGCTTAATTCCCATTTTGATTGATCATTTAGCCGGGAAGACAGGGACAAACGGAGAAATTATAAAAACGGTAAGTGGTTCGGACTTGATTCCCAAATTAGCGGCACTTTATAACATTCCCCTGACGGAAACAGCCATCGGTTATAAGTACATTGCAGACCGGATGTTGAATGAGGCGGTCCTAATTGGCGGCGAAGAGTCTGGGGGCATTGGCTACGGCGGGCATATTCCTGAACGGGATGCGCTACTATCAGCCCTGTATGTATTGGAAGCGGTGGTGCAATCCCGGCAAGATATCAGTGATCGCTATCGTCAACTACAGGAAAAGGTGGACTTTGTTAGTGTTTACGATCGCATCGACCTGCCCTTGGCCAGTATGGAAATCCGCTCAACGTTGCTGAATCAGTTAGCGAAAGCGCCCTTAACCGAGATTGCCGGAGAAACGGTAACCGACTGTCTGACCACCGATGGGTATAAATTCCGGATGGCCGGAGGCGGCTGGTTATTGATTCGTTTTAGTGGAACGGAGCCGGTACTGCGACTGTATTGTGAGGCCCCGACAACGGCACGGGTGCAGACGGTGTTGCAGTGGGCAAAGGACTGGGCAAATTCGGTAGTGCCTGCCATGCCTGACTGATCATCTCACTGAGGCGATCGCGTTGGGCATAGTCTAAAAAGCCGTCTTCGCTAAGAATAGCGGCGATAACATCGTCAAGGGATTGGCCCTGGCTGCGGGCCCAACCAATCACCCCGGCGATCGCCACAGCTACCAATTCTTCATTGGCAGGAAATTGGCGGAGGGCGTTGAGTTCTGCGGTGGTTTTAGGGATGGCGTAGTGCATAAGGCAGAAATTGTAACACCCCTGATTCAATTAATCAATGCTTAATCTTGACTGTCGGTTCGTTGATTTGGGGGGGTAGTCTGGAATAAAAATGGAGAACGGTATCAGAGGTTGCCTTCAATCCCTAGCTCTGTGTAAGTTCTAGGGAAATAA